>JBDTMS010000006.1:0-20499 GCA_039934195.1 Betaproteobacteria bacterium | reverse complement strand
GCCGACACCGATGGCACGATCAGCGGTCTGCGCTTCTTCAAGGCCACCACCAACAGCGGCAAACACGTGGGCAGTCTGTGGACGAGCAATGGCGTGCTCCTCGCACAGACCACCTTCATCAGTGAAACCGCATCGGGCTGGCAGCAGGTCAACTTCAACCCGCCCGTACACATCAGCGCCAATGCGCACTACGTCGCTTCTTATCACGCCCCCGGCGGACACTACGCTGACGATGTCAGCTACTTCGCCGCCAAGGGGTTCGACAATCCACCGTTGCATGCGCTCAGAGACGGCGTCGACGGTACCAACGGGGTGTACACCTACAGCGCTGCCAGTGCCTTTCCGACCTCCGCGTTTCAGTCGAGCAACTACTGGGTCGACGTGGTGTTCAACCCAACCGGCGGCGGACCGGCCGATACCACGGCACCGGGCCTAATTTCGCAAACTCCCGCTAGCGGCGCCACCGGCGTAGCCGTGAGCACCACGGTGAGCGCGACATTCAACGAAGCGGTGCAGCCCGCTTCGATCAAGTTCATCTTGACCAGCGCTGCAGGCGTTGCGGTATCTGCTAGTGTGAGCTATGACAGCACCACCTTCACCACCATCCTCGCACCGACTGCACCGCTCGCTCCCGCCACGACTTATTCTGCCAGCGTCAGTGGCGCTACTGACACCAGCGGCAATATCATGCCCTCCGCGCTCAACTGGTCGTTCACGACCGGCTCATCCGACGCCGCGGCAAGTTGCCCATGTACGATCTGGCCTACGACCGCCGCGCCTACCGTCGCCGCTGTGGCGGATAGCAAGCCGATCGAAGTGGGCGTTAAGTTTCGCTCCGACGCCACCGGTTTCATCAGCGGAATACGTTTCTATAAGTCCGCCACCAACACCGGTACGCACGTGGCAACGCTATGGACCTCGACCGGGACGCAGATCGCTCAAGCCACGTTTACCGGCGAGAGCAGCTCGGGTTGGCAACAAGTCAACTTCCCACAGCGTGTTGCTGTGACTGCCGGAACGGTATACGTCGCCTCTTATCACACCGACACTGGGCACTACGCAGGCGACAACAACTACTTCCTGAACAGCGGTGTCGACAGCGGACCCCTGCATGCGCTGCGAAACGGAATCAACGGCGGCAACGGCGTTTACGCGTACGGCGCCAGCGGCACATTTCCGGCGAACACATTCCGGTCGACCAATTACTGGGTGGATGTAGTGTTCAGTCCAGCGGCGCGTGCGTGTCCGTGCACGATCTGGCCCGCCACATCTGTGCCGGCAACCCCGGCCTCGATCGACGCACGCGCAATCGAGGTCGGCGTGAACTTTCGCGCCGACCAAAGCGGGTTTATCACCGGCATCCGCTACTACCGATTCGCCGCGAATACCGGACAGCATATCGGCAGCCTATGGAGTGCGACCGGTGCGCTTCTCGCCCGCGCAACGTTCAGCAGCGAAGGCACGCCCGGCTGGCAACAGGTGAGCTTCGCCACTCCGGTTGCCATTGTCGCGGGGACGACTTACGTTGCGTCCTATCACAGCAATACCGGACATTACGCGGGCGACAACAATTACTTCGCGACCACCGGTGTCGACAACGGTCCACTGCATGCGCTGAAAGACGGCATCGACGGCGCTAACGGTGTGTACTTGTACAGTGCAGGCAGCGCATTTCCCACGAATTCGTTTAAGTCGACTAATTATTGGGTCGACGTCGTGTTCGCCAACGCACCGGTCAAATGCCCGTGCACGCTCTGGCCCGCAACCGCGGTGCCGTTGGTTGCGAGCGATGCGGACGTAAGATCGATCGAGGTTGGAGTGAAAATCCGCAGCGACGTGAGCGGCTCGATTACGGGCGTTCGTTTCTACAAAGGCGCCGGCAATACCGACACACACACCGGCAGCCTGTGGACTCTCACCGGTACATTACTGGCGACCGCGACGTTCACCGGCGAGACGGCATCGGGGTGGCAGCAAGTCAATTTCTCGCAGCCAGTCACCGTCATCGCAGGGACGACATACGTCGCTTCGTATCACGCACCCGTGGGCCACTATGCCTCTGATGCCGGCTTCTTCGTCGGCGGCGGATTCGACAACGGTCCGCTACATGCGCTGCAAGACGGCGCCGCAGGCGGCAACGGACTATACGGTTACAGCGCCGGCACGAGTTTCCCGACCAACACCTTCAGAGCCACCAACTATTGGGTCGACGTCGTTTTCACGCCCGCGCTTAACACGTGTCCTTGCGGACTCTGGAATCCGGCGATAAAGCCACTGAGCGCGGATGGCGGCGACACTGCATCCATCGAAGTCGGCGTGAAGTTCAGCTCCGACGTCGACGGCTTCATCACCGGTATGCGCTATTACAAGTCGGCCGCGAACGGCGGCACGCATGTGGGGCGTATTTGGACGTCGATAGGTACGCTGCTAGGCTCGGCTACGTTTGCGAACGAAACCGCGGCAGGTTGGCAGCAAGCGACATTCAGCAGCCCAATCGCAATCAATGCAGGCAGCGTATACGTCGCGTCCTATCACGCGGACGCAGGCCACTACGCCGGCGACAATGGTTACTTCGCCAATCTGGGCGTCGATAAACCGCCGCTGCATGCGCCGCAGGACGGGGTGAGCGGCGGCAATGGTGTGTACGCGTACGGCGCTGGTGCGCGGTTTCCTGCAAACTCATTCAAGTCATCTAACTATTGGGTTGATGTCTTCCTGCAACCATTAGTGCAGTAAGTTGGGCTCGCGTCGATCAACTTTGTCGCCGGATGCCGCCGTCAATCCAGCAGATGGTGCGGGAATTCTCACAATGGCGTAAAATTATTCGCAGAAGCCGGCAAGCAAAGATGAAGGAGCGAGCGAATGCTTAAGACGGTCGGAACGGTCTGCCTTGCAGCCCTGTTGTCCACTGCGGCCCACGCCAGTCTCGTAAGCTGGGAAATCGTGAATCTGAATTTCGATGATGGTGCGAGCGCGCGCGGTCGCTTTACGTTGGACCTAGATTCGAATTCGATTACCGATTTCGACATCTTCACGACAGCCAGCGAGACTATGCCGACGGCCTTCGAATACACGCCCTCCACTGCACGCATCACCGGTCAATCCAATACGCCGGGAGCGTCGGGATATCCCGACGTATATCTCCAGCTCGATTCGTTACCCGACGTGATTCCCGGCGCAACCCGTGAGTTGCTGCTCTCGTTCTCGTCGCAACTTGTTTTAGGCGGAATTGCATCGATCCTCCACGAAGGTACGTTAGGCAGAAGTTCGTACGAGCTTCAGACCGGCGGCGAGGGCGGCCAGGTGACGAGGTTGGTTGCCGGGCCCGGCGTGGTCGATCCACCTATCGTGCCGGAGCCGGCGGGAGTCGTATTCTTGGCGATGGGCCTAGGCGCAGTGGGGTTCGTCGTGCTAAGTCGCAGGCGGCCGCAGCGCCTCATCGAATCGCTGCGCGCCGGCAAATCGCAGCTAGCGTTACAGCGCGGTTAGCGTTGTGGCGCAGCCAGTGTTACAGCGAGGCTGAATTCAGCATCTCCGGCACGGAGCACTAGGCGCCGAGTTGGTCGGCGGCACTGTACATAGTCGCGCAGCCGGGCATTGTTACGCTAGCAGCGTCGTTGCGGCACCATCGTTGCAGCACCGTCGTCGCGTTAAGTGGCGTCGCCTTCACTGATCGATTCATTCTGTGTCGACGCTTCGATGATGTATATCGGCCTGCCGCGTGCCGCATCGAGTGCACGCCACAAATACTCGCCGAGCACGCCCATCATCAACATCTGAACGCCGCCGAGCAGTAATACGATCACCATCAGCGACGACCAGCCCTCTACCGGCGCACCGCGCATTGCGTTGACGACGACGACTGCCGCGAAGACAAAGCCGCAGATGGCGACCAGAAACCCAAAGTAAGACATGAAGCGAATCGGCACGTAGCTGAACGACGTGACCGAATCGACCACGAGCTTGAGCTTCTTCTTCATGCTCCAGCCCGATTGACCGTGCAATCGCGCGTGCTTGTCGTACGTGATTGTCGCCTGGCGAAAGCCCATCCACGTCAGCAGCGCAAGTACGCTTACATTGGTCTCGGTGAACTCGTTGAAGACCTGTACTACCTTGCGATCCAGCAGGAAAAAATCCGCTCCGGTTGCCGGCATCTCTTTGATACCGACGACGTTGCGCATCATCCAGTAGTAGAGCCGTGACATGCCGATGGTTGCGGCACTCTCCCCCTCTCGGCTTTTGCGTGCTGCCCAAACGACCTGCGTTCCCTGGCGCCAATGCGCAAGCAGTTCCGGAATCGTTTCCGGCGGGTCCTGCAGATCCGCCGCGAGCGCAGTAACGCATGCACCGCGCGACTCGCGCAGCCCGCACATCAATGCAGTGTGGGAGCCGAAGTTTCTCGCAAAGCGAATACCCCGCACACGCTGATCTTGTTGCGCCAGGCGACACACCACGGCAAAGGTTTCGTCGCGCGAATGATCATCGACGATGAGCCATTCCCACTCCATATCGACCGTCGTCATGGTCTGGCACAAGCGCTCGTAGAGCGCCGGGAGATTTTGGGCCTCGTTGAATGCTGGCGTGAGGATGGTGATCATCGGCCGCGTGACCTGACTACGCGGTTCCGCTTGCGCCGAGACCGCCGTTTTCGGCAAGCCGCTCTTTATCGGATCGTCCGGATGAATTAACCCGGAGTCGAGCAACTGACTCATACCAGCGCGCCGACCCGGCACGCTTGTGCAAGCGTGCGCGTCACCAGCCCGAGCTCATCGCGGGTCATCTGCGAATACAGCGGCAAGATGACACATCGGTCGGTCGCTTGCTCCGAATTCGGCAGCGGTGCGCGTAGGGGCGCAGCGCTGTAAGCCGGTTCGCGATGACTGCACATGATGCCGCGGCGCGTTGCGATCCCGGCCTCCAGCATTGTCTGCATCACACCGCGCTGATCGCAATGGTCCGGCAGGCGCACGCAGAAACTCTGCCAATTGCTTTTTGCCCAAGCTGGCTCAACCGGAAAACCGAGGCCGGGCACATCGGTTAATAAGCTTCGATATTCATCTGCGATCTCGCGGCGACGTGCAACGATTTCAGGTACGCGCTTGAGTTGCTCACGACCGATCGCCGCCTGAATGTCGGTCATGCGATAGTTATAGCCGACCACCGGGTAGGATTCGAAGATCACCTGCGCAGCCGCGTGACGCACGGTATCGGGCACGCTCATCGCGTGTTGACGCAGCAGGCGAAACGTATTATTCCATTCGGCGTTTGCGGTTGTGATCATGCCGCCGTCGCCGGTGCTCATGACTTTGCGCGGATGAAACGAGAAGCAGGCGATGTCGGCGCGCGGCCTGCCGATCTTTTCCCATTGGCCGTTCCACAGGATCTCGGCGCCCATTGCACAAGCGGCGTCTTCGATGACCGGCAGTGAGTGTTGTTTCGCCACCGCGAGTATCTTCGTGAGATCGCACGGCATGCCCATCTGATGCACGCATAGAATCGCACGCGTGCGCTCGGTGATCGCGTCGGTTATCAAGTCCGGCGCGATGTTAAAGCCACCGTCCTCGATGTCGACGAACACCGGGGTCGCGCCGCAATAACGCACGGCATTCGCGGTAGCGATGTAGGAATGACTGACCGTGATCACCTCGTCGCCGGCGCTTACGCCGAGCGCGAGCAACGACAGATGCAGAGCCGTTGTGCAATTTGAAACAGCACAGCCATGTTCGGCGCCGACGAACTGCGCAAACTCGCGCTCGAACGCCGCGACTTCGGGGCCCTGCGTAATCCAACCGCTTAAAATCGCACGGCGAGCGGCGTCCGCCTCCCGCTCATCCATCACCGGCTTGATGATCGGGATCATGCGTGCGCTACCACTCGATTTGCCTGCCACCATTTAACCAGCCGCGTGAGGCCCTCTTCCAAGCCCACCTGCGCGCGGAACCCAAGCATCTTTTCGGCTTTGCTGACGTCCGCCAGCCGGCGTGCGACCGGATTTACTTTCCGCTCGGGACCGTATTCCGGCTGCAAATCGGATCCCATGACTTTCAACAGCGCGGCCGCGAGCTCGTTGAGACTAGTCTCGACTCCACTGGCAATGTTGAATACCTGATCGCTGACATCCGACTGCAGCGCGGCGATGTTCGAACGTGCGACATCGTCGATGTAGACGAAATCCATCGTCGTGGTGCCGTCGCCTAGAATCAACGGCGGCTGGCCGGATGCGATGCGCTCCATCCAGCGAATCAGCACCTCGGTGTACTTACCGTGAATATCCATGCGCGGACCGTAGACGTTGAAGTAGCGCAGCGCTACGTATGGCAGCGCATACATATCGTTGAACGAACGCAGCAGCCCTTCGAGCATGATCTTCGACGCGCCGTACCAGGTGCGGTTGTTGTAAGGATGGTGATCCTCGCGCGTGGGAAAGCTGTCCGCCATGCCATAGATCGATGCGGTGGATGCGGTAACGAACTTCTTCACGCCGGCTTGCTGGGCGGCCTCTAGAACGTTGAAGCTGCCGTCGCACATCACACCTAGCGCTTCGCGCGGTTCCGCAGCGCAAGCGGTGATGCGCAAAGTCGCCATGTGAATTACAGCGTCCATACCTTCCGATGCTTTGCGCACCGCATCCACATCGCGAATGTCTTCCTTGAGGAGTTGCACGCGCGGATCCTTCAGCGCCTGTTCGACATTGGCCAGCGTACCGCGATTCAAGTTGTCCAGAATTACAATGCTCTCAGGAGCATGCTCCCGCAGCAGGATGTCGATCGTGGTCGAACCAATCAGGCCGCATCCGCCCGTCACCAATATCTTTGCACCGTTGATTTTCATAGGTCCCTTATTTGTTTTCACTAGCGCGCGAAGGATTAGCGCCGAGCTCTCTCTTCGCGGCCTCGTCTCGAGCGCGCGTGAGCGCCTGAACTTGCTGTTCCAACTCGTCGATACGCGCCAGCATCTGCAGCAGCGAAAACCCGAGCGACGACTTCACCGATTTGATCACCGCCGCTGCGGCTAGCCTGCCTTTTCCATCGAGTTCCACCTCGAGTAACCGCAAAATCCCGTCGCCGGTCAGCACATCGACGTGTCCTGTCACCTGGGATACCTCGATGACGCGCCCGGCGATGCGGCCGACGTAATCCCTGCTATCGCCCGGCTGCGCCGCCCACACGATCAATCTTTCGCCTCGATAGAACGTGAACGCACCGGGATAGGGATAGGTGAGCGCTCGGACCCGATTATAGATGTCGTGCGTGGAGCCGTTCCAATCGATGGCGCCATCGTCGGGCGTCCTGCTGCAGGTGAAACTGCCGGCGTCGTAGTTCTGCGGCAGTCTCGTTATCCGGCCTGCGCTCAAGTCTGCGTGTGCCGCGAGAACGAGATCGAGCGTGCCGTCGCAAATTCTTTCGTACACTTCCGCCGCAGTTTCGGCGGCGCCGATCTGGACGGTTTTTTGCCCAGCGATATCGCCGCCGTCCATGCGCTCGTCGAGATAGAACAACGTAACGCCGGTCTGCGTCGCGCCGTTGATCACCGACCAGTTGAGCGGTGCGAAGCCGCGATACTCAGGCAGCAGGGAATCATGAACCGCCAGCGTGCCGATTCGCGGAATCGCGTAAATGCTCTTAGGCAGCAGAATTCGGCAGCCCACCACGAAGGCAACGTCCGGTTTGATTTCTGCGCTGATCAGAGCCGCGTAGTCTCGGTCCTTCAGCGTTTTCGTCTGATAGTGAGCAATGCCGTGGGACTGTGCAAGGGCTTGTATCGGCTGCTCGTAGCGCTCGACCTCATGCTCGTCCTGCTGCAAGCTGATGATGCCCGATACTTGCGCGCCGCTGTCCACTAAGGCCTTGAGCGTGAGGTAGCCGCGCTTGGTACCGCCTATAAATAATACCTTCATCGTGCTTCGCAAGCTGATCGCGCATCCAGTATCAAACAGGCTCGAATTTCGCGCCCGTTCCGATTATCGGGCAAATGACAATCCTGCAGCGGCTTGACTTGGCGCGCACGTACGGCGCAGCCAAGTCATTCGGCGAATTAATGCCTACGCCGGCTGGTACAGTCTGAGAACCGAACGCACAACTTCTTCGCTTTGCGCGCTGGTCAGTTCCGGAAACATCGGCAAGGACAGCACTTCTTTTGCCGCGCGCTCCGAATGCGGAAAGTCGCCCGCGCGGTAACCGAGGTCAGCGTATGCAGGTAGCAAGTGCACCGGAATCGGGTAGTGAATGCCGGTATGAATTCCCTCGCGCTGCAGTGCCTCTTGCCAGACCTGGCGTTGCTGCGTGCGGATCGCATAGATGTGATACACGTGACGCGCATACGACATCTGCTTCGGAGTCGGCACTTGGCTGCCGGCGAACAAGTGGTCGTAACGCGCCGCTGCTGCACGGCGTGCCTCGGTCCAACCTTCGAGGTAGCGCAGCTTCACCCGCAACACCGCGCCTTGAATGCCTTCCATCCGATAGTTATAGCCCTTCAGCACATGCTGGTACTTGGTCTCGGCACCCCAGTCGCGCAACATGCGGATGGTGCGGGTGTATTCCGCGTTGTCGGTAGTAACCATGCCGCCCTCGCCGTACGCGCCTAAATTTTTGCCGGGATAAAAACTGAAGCAACCCATATCGGCAAGGCTGCCCGCCCGTCGGCCTTTATATTCGGCGCCGTGTGCCTGGCACGCATCTTCGATCACGATCAACCCATGTCTCTTAGCAATCTCGAGGATCGGGTCCATATCGGCACACTGACCATACAAATGCACCGGCACGATAGCTTTGGTCTTTTTCGTAATGGCTGCTTCGAGTTTCGACGCATCCATCGTGAACGACTGCGGGTCGACGTCGACTAATACGCTGCGCGCGCCGGTGTAGTACACCGCGGCAACTGTCGCGACGAACGTGAATGGCACAGTGATAACTTCATCGCCCGGTCCGACACCGGCGGCCAATAACGCCAGATGCAGTGCGCTGGTACCGGTATTGACGGCGATGCCCTGCTTCGCCCCGCTGTAGCTGGCGAATTCTTCCTCGAACGTCGCCACCTCTTTTCCGAGCGTGAACTGGGTCGTGTCGAGCACGTGCTGAATCGCCGCGTTCACTTCGTCTTTGATGCTTACGTACTGCGCTTTCAGATCTACAAATGGGATCACGACGCTTTCCTTTGCCGTTCGATGTATACCGTTTCACCACGGCCGCGCATCGAGCTCGTTGCGGCCTCGATCAACTCGACGACACGCAACCCGAGGTCACCGCCGGAGATCGGTTTTTCGCCCGCTTCGATGCATCGGATGAAATGCTCACCTTCGACGCGCAACGCTTCCGACGTATCGAGTTTGGGCGCCCACATATCACCGGTCCGATAACCCACACGCATTTGATATATTTTTTGCGGATCGTCGGTGAAGCTAACGCCCGAATCGTAGACCTTGATTTTCTCCGAGGTCTCGATGTCGTCGTAGACGATCATCTTTTTACTGCCGCCGAGCAAAATCTGGCGAACCTTTACCGGCGCAAGCCAGTTGACGTTGGCATGAGCGATCACCCCGGAGTCGTAGAACAGCGTGACGTACGCGAGATTTTCCGGCGTGCCGGGGAAGTGATTTATGCCGCTGGCGGACACCGCGACCGGATGCTCACCGAGCAGATGGTCCAGAATCGCGAAATCATGTACCGCGAGATCGGACACCACGTTCACGTCGCGCTGGAACAGGCCCAGATTGACCCGAATCGAATCGTAGTAATAGATCTTGCCGAGGTCACCGCTGGAAACGATTTCCTGCATCTTGCGCACGGCGCCGGTGTAGATAAACGTGTGATCGACCAGCAGAACGAGTTTGCGGTTTTCCGCTTCTTCGATCAGCTTTCGCGCTTGCAGCGAGGTTTCTGTCATCGGCTTTTCCAGCCAGACATGTTTGCCCGCTTTCAGCGCAGCCATTGCCAGCTCGAAGTGGGAGCTCACGGGCGTTGCGATCGCGATCGCGTGGATTGCCGGATCTCTCAGCAGCTCCATGAAATCGCCGGTCACCTTCACCGACGGATAGCGCCGCTGCACGAGCTCGAGCTTGCGCGAATCCAGATCCGCCACGGCGCGAACGGTTGCGCCCGTCGTCTCGGCAAAATTGCGCACGAGATTGGGTCCCCAGTAGCCATAACCAATGATGCCGAGGTTGATCATCTATCTGCTGCCTTTTTCCAATGAAATGACTGCGATGCCTGCCAGGATGACGGCTAAGCCCGCGACCTTGCGCAGCGAGACCGGCTCGCTGAACACCAGCACTGCGCCGCCCGTTACCAGAATAAAGGTCAGGCTGACCAGAATCGGATAAGCGACGCTAAGCGGCTCCGTCGCGACCACGCGAAACCAGACAACGCTCGCAAGGAAATACAGGAAAAATCCCGCGGTGAAGCGCGGCTGCATGAACAATCTCACGAGCGAGCTTACAACCTGCGAGGCACCCCCGGCCGAGAAGCCGCCCGCCGCGTCGACACCGGCGCGCATCAGCAGATTCGCGGCCATCGTGAGTGCTGCCGTGAGCAACACGAGTGAAGCGCCGACTAACGACATCCGAAATCACCCGCGTTCGCGGGCGTCTCCAATGATGCGCGCGGGCACACCGGCAACGATCGCATGCGCGGGAACGTCTTTGGTAACGACTGCACCCGCGCCGACCAACGCGCCTTCGCCGATCGTAATGCCGGCGATGACCGTCGCATTGCTGCCAATCGATACTCGTGCCTTGATGCACGTCTTGACGACCTTCCAGTCATCCGGCGATTGCAACCGGCCATCTTCGGTCACGGCTCGGGGATAGAGATCGTTCGTGAACGTGACGCCGTGGCCAACGAATACACCGTCGTCGATCTCGACGCCCTCGCAAATAAACGTGTGACTGGAGATCTTGCAGTCGGCACCGATGGATGCGCCTTTTTGTATTTCAACAAACGTGCCGACTTTACTTCTGGCACCAATCGAGCAGCCATAAAGATTGATGAGATCTCGATGGAAAATCTGCACGTCCTCACCGAGGATGACGTTATCCGCAATCATTTGCCGTTCTCTCCATAGCTAGGAATCGCGCGCTTCGCCTAGGCCGCACACCAGCGCATTTCGACGGCAATGAATTCGGGAAAAGAGCTTAGCATGGCCCTTTTACTGAAGCACGGTTTTAAATCGCATTTTAGGCGGCATAGCGTGTAGCGTGCGGTGTATTTCAAGATCGCGCAGTTGGCGCGGATATTCGCAGTGTTGCTTACAAGAATTCGTGTCGCGAGGCAGCGTCATCTCGTCGATACCGCAGCGTCATCCTCGTTGATGCGCAAGGTCATTGACAAGGAATGTCCAGAATTTTGCGGCGTTGGCGATCGTGACGTCGGTGGACGGAGACGTCGTCGTCACAGCACAACGGCATAGTATGGCGATCGATCGCGCTGCCCATCGTATGTCGCTAGCAGTAGGACCAGCGTAGGTCTCAGCTAGTTGCCTCGAATGCGCGATGACTCTAACCTCCCGCCCGGTTGTGAACAGTAAACGGCAGCGCCGCTGGCCATCCGCTTTGCGTGCTCGCAATGTAGTATTCATCACCGAGCATGTGTCCCTAACTATTAGTTGCACTCGTACCGGCGCTCATTCGCCCCGGTACGACGGAAATAGCTCGACGGTCGATGACGCCTTCTAATCGCCAGACAGCCTCGACTTTGCGAAGAGCTGCGATGCCAGAACAAAAACCGAAAAAGGTCCAGCGACACAGTCAACGCTGCCATGCCGTCACGTCCCTTACTTCTGCCGATAACCTCCGATGACAAATCGATCGAGATCCGTCGCCGCGACCGGCGAGTTGCACCATTCCGCGCGCGTTTATGTGAAGGCGAATCCAGCAGACGTCGCGGTGAATGTCGCGTTCGCCGTCTTGGCTGTATTGCTTACGGCGTTTCTGGTCTGGACCACGTTTCGCGGGTTCGATCTATGGGACGAGGGTTTCTACCTGATCATGGCTCGCCATCCGGCAGACATCGGCGCCTATGCGGGGTCTTACTACTACTACACCGGTGCGCTGTTTTCCCTTTCGGGTTTCGATATCCCGACGTTCAGATCCCTTGGGATCTTGTGCCTATTTGCATCGACACTGGTACTCGCCTTCGGCTTGCGCGCAGTCGACGCGGTTCTGCCTGAAACAAGTTTCGGGGCGAACAACTTCGTCGGGTTTGTCGGACTGGTCGCGTTCCTGTTTCTGGGAACGCTGGTGTACTACGGCTCGTTTGCGAGACCGACGCCCAGCTACAACCTGCTGACGAACT
Organism: Betaproteobacteria bacterium; assembly: GCA_039934195.1. Lineage (GTDB taxonomy): Bacteria > Pseudomonadota > Gammaproteobacteria > Burkholderiales > SHXO01 > SHXO01. The sequence continues at coordinate 8,209 of JBDTMS010000006.1, read as the reverse complement.
TATGCCTGACCGCGGCGACCGGCGTTATCTGCCTGGCACTCGCCGCGTTCTCGCGGGCACGCCTGCAGCGCGCAACTGCATGGATGTTCGTCGCCGGGCTGTTCGTTGGACTGCAATTCTTCGCCAAGGCACCCTCTGCAGCATTGATGAGCGTGGTCGTGCTAATCGTGATCGTGCTCTGGCCGCAATCTCGGCCGGCAGCGCTTTCGCGTCTGCAATTGCTGGTTGCGTTCGGCGCCGGCGCGATCGCCTGGTTGCTGGTGCACTTCGCGCTATTCGAGTCGTTGCGATCGTTTCTGGAAAAACTCCATCGAAGTCTGGACTACTGGGGGCGCCTGGGCATCAAGATCGATGCAGGTTTCATCGTGGAAACGGTCAAGGCGAACGGCCGTTTACTTGCCAGCATGCTCAAACAGTCGTGGCCGGCAGTCATCGTTTTCGGAGCACTGTGGTGGAGCTACAAGAAATTCGCGCGAGACAGACCCGCAATGCTGGTTCGGCTGTGCTGGATCGCAATCCTATGCGTCGTAGTTGCGCATATCGCCGGACGCTACCATGTCGGCGGCTATTCGCGAAACCCCGCCGGGTGGCGGCTAGTCGGTTTCTATTTCTTTTGGGCCGGCGCGCTGTTCGCTACGCTGATCTTCTTAAAGGTGCAGAAACGCAGCGCAAATTCGCACCAGCCTTTCATTGGGCGCGAGCATTTGGTTCTGATGGGCCTGTTGGGAGCGATCCCATTCGTCGGGGCATTCGGTACGACTGGACCGCAGCAAATCGTGCTGATCTACAACTGGCTATTGGCGCCCTGGTTTGCCTTGCTCGCGTACCTGGCTGCACGAGTGGAATCGCAAGGACTGCCGCTCCGCATTCCTGCGCAACTCGCTATTGCAGGATTCGTCGCGGCCCAACTCGTAACCGGATATTTACACGCGCCGTACGGCAACACGAAAGGCGTACTGGAGCTTCGCTCTGCTACCACCATGGGCAATCCGCCAACCACGCTATTGCTGGATGAACGAGCACACGACGCGGTGGAAACACTGAAAGGCGCGGCGACAAGTTGTGGGTTTCACACGGGCGATCGCATACTTGGATTCTACGGCGTGCCCGGGATGGTTTACGCGCTGGGCGGGCGTGTCGTTTCGTTTCCCGCGTTTACCGGCAACTTTTGGGAGACCACCGAGATATCCGCGCAAGCAGCCGAAGTTGCAGTAGCCGCGCTTCCCTACACCGAAGCGCACAACGCTTTCGTTCTATCGCATCTGCGCACTTTTCTCGACGCGCCTGAGTTGCGCGCGCCGGGCCTGAAAGCAATTGGACGCAAATTTCCGGACGACTACAAGCTCTGCGGAAGCGCCGTGTGGCCCTTCGATGAGACGGTGATCGAGCTGTGGAAGCCGATTGATAACTGACCGACTCGAGCGCCGAAGCAGCGCTCAACTAAAGCCGGAGCATCCTCACGAAAATTGCCGGCAGCGGTGAGTGAATCAGGTAGGGCGCGGTGGCGTGCCCTACCTGATTCACGTCTTGGTTAAGGCAGATTAAGATACCCGACGGCGCGTCACGCGCACTCAACCCATCAAAAGCTCGGCCTTACGTGCAGCCATACGCGCACCCAGCTCGTTCATGTCGAGCCTGGTCTTCTTCGCTTTGGGGAACATCTCGTTCTGCTCTTCCTTGACGTGGTGCTTGACGAACTCGGACATCACTTTGATTTTCGCATCGAACATCTCGCCATCGGGTTCCTTACCTTTAACTTGCTCGATGAGCGACTTGACGCTGGCGTGCTCGACTGTCGCCTCCGGCACCAACTCCTTATCCTTCAACGCCGCCTTGACCGCGGGATAGAAGATCTCCTCTTCGATCTGCGTGTGGACGGTGAGCTCGGTACAGATCTGCGTCACGATCGATTTTTTCTTGCTGGCGCTACGCGACTTTTCGTATTGAGCGAACAAGGCGCTCACGGTTTTGTGGTCGGCGCGAAGCAGCGCAACGGCATCTGGGGTCTTCGTCGACGCGGACGGCTTTTTACGAGTTGTTGCCATGAGTGGTCTCCTGAGTTGAGCATCGTCTCGCGGACACATGCCAATTGGCTTTACGCAATTCGGGTGCCCAATCTTTTTTCACCCCGTTGCAGCGTCCGTGCAATGACGAATGCATCGGTCTCACAGTGCCGTCATCGAGATCTACCGAAATGCAGCGAAGACTTGGGTGCCCGCGCCGGGAAGTCGTGCGCGTAAAACTTACGTGTAAGCGATGCAATACCGGACAGCCCATTGCGGCGGCCACCGCGTGCTTGAGCAGCGTGGCGCCATGCTGTCACTGCGGCACGGCTGTCGAGGCAGGTGTGGTGTGCAAACCCGGTTGCGACGCGCTCGCGCGCAGGCGCGTCTCGCGCTCAGCGATTTTTTGGCGCAGTTGAGGCACGGCGGCAAGGCCGGCACGCTCGCCCTCCAGAATCGCCAGATGACGACTTTGGAAGTCGGTGGCGTTAAGCTTGGAGATGTCCGGCTTGATCACCACGTCGGCCTGCAATAGCTCCTGGCTGGCGATGGTATGGCCCATGATGGCGAAGCTCTGCAGCAGCACGTCGATGGTATCCAAGACGCGACCCAATGCCGGTTTGGCAGAGATGTCCGATGCAATAACGATGTCCGCGCCCATTTGCTTGGCGGTCCGCACTGGCAGCGGACTGACCAGCCCGCCATCGACGTACTCTCTGCCGGCAATCTGCACTGGCTGAAAAACGCCGGGGAAAGTACTCGAGGCGCGCACTGCCTGCCCGGTGTCGCCGCGCAAGAAGACGACTGCTTCCCCGCTCTGCAAGTCGGTTGCAACGATGCCGATCGGGCGATTGAGTTTCTCGAGCGGCCGGTTATGCACGGTCTTGTTAATGAACTCCTGCAGACTAGCGCCGCGGAAAAAGCCGCGGTCGGGCAACGTCCAATCGTTGAACATCGACTCTTTCAGATCGAGTGCAATCTTCTGCAATTCGAAACCGCTGTTGCCTGCCGCATATAAAGCGCCGACGACGGCGCCGGCACTGGTGCCGACAACGATGTCAGGCTGGATGCCCTGCGACTCGAGCGCCTTGATAACGCCGATATGGGCGAAGCCTTTCGCGCCGCCGCCGCCGAGTACGAGCGCGATTCGCGCGGGCGGTATTTTCACCTCCGTCGGCGGTACGACCGGCTGCAAAACGCTACCGGGAAGCCCCGCGCGGCCAGGCGTTGCCGAGCCGTTAGCTGCGCACCCAGTAATAAGGACGCAGACGGCAAGTAACACTAGCGGGGGAGTGCGGATCACAACCGACTTAAACCGCATGACGGGCACCATGCCCGTTCTAGCTACATCTGGGACTGCAAGTAGTTCTGCAGGCCGATCTTGGCGATGAGGTCAAGTTGCGTTTCGAGCCAATCCACGTGTTCTTCTTCGCCTTCGAGGATATCTTCGAACAATTCTCGCGAAACGAAATCACCGCACGATTCGCAGTAAGAAATCGCCTCTCGCAAGACGGGTATGGCGCCCAGCTCCAACTGCAAATCGCACTTGATCGCCTCACCAACGTCTTCGCCGATGAGAAGCTTGTCCAGCTGCTGAAGATTTGGCAAGCCCTCGAGGAACAGGATGCGATTGATAAGCTTGTCGGCGTGCTTCATCTCGTCGACCGACTCGCGGTATTCGTATTCGTCGAGCTTGAGGAGACCCCAGTGGCGGAACATGCGGGAATGCAGGAAATACTGGTTGATCGCGGTGAGCTCATTTCTGAGCACGCTATTCATGAACTCAATAACCTTGATATCGCCCTTCATGGCGCGCTCCGGTGCAGTAAAGAGGGATGGGCGTCGGCATTATAGCGGCGCAGTAGCCGGGTCACAGGCAAGGCAGCTTTACCAGAGGGGACGTCAGTTCAACGTCGCTGGTTGCGACCGGCTCGAGGCGTTGACGAGGTGTTTCCGGCAAGCGTCCGTTCTGAGAATGAAAACGCGGTCTGAGAATGACAACGCGAATGAATTCCTGAAAGGTAACGCGCTGAGACCGCGCTCGGATAACCGGCGCCGGGAGACTCACGTGCCGCGACGACCTGCACGGAGCATCCGCGCACAACGCTGCCCAGAGTAGAGAGGGCTAGGCGCTGCAATGATCAGTACGAAGGGGTCCGCTCAACGCGGTTATTAGCAAAGGTAGACATGAAGCGCCGGGCGCAGTACCCAGGCCGGCGGCAAAAGTTAGGCCGCGACCCGATTCTCCGGCATCGACGCACGCGCATGCAGCGTTTCCAGCAGGACTTGATGAGCGAACGCGTGGCACGTCCCGCAACCGGCGGCGACACCCAACGAGACGCTCAGGTCCGCGACGCTCGACGCGCCGGTGTGGACCGCTTCTCGGATTTGATTTTCTGTGACGCCGTTGCAGATGCAGACAAACAAGAGAAATCCCCCGTAGGAATAGGCAGTCTAAATTCTAATGAGAATGAGTGTCAATACTAATGTGAGATGCAAGTTGCGCGCCATCCGTTGGCCGCAGAGTTGATGCGGGTCAACCGTTCAACGCAGGCAGTCGCTGAAGCGACTGCAGCAGTGCCGTGATGGACCGCCGGCACGCAACGACCGGGATACCTTGATCGCGGGCCGCCTGGCGCATGCCTCTCATCGCGTTGTGTCCGAGAAAATCGGTGAACAGAATGACGAGTTGCGTGCCCGTCGGCAGGCTCGACGGACGGCGCTGCTCCGCTGCCGCCCGTCCACTAACGTGCCACATGATGCGAATTCCTTTTACCGCGAGGGCTGCGGGGATATTTCCCAGCCGGTCTGCGCCCACCACCATGGCTTTCATCTGTATCTCCTGTCCTTTCCGGCCCCTCGGCCCACCGGTTCTTGGCCCACAACAATATCGCGATCGTGTTTGCTATCGGGGTCGCTGGCAATGCGCTATTCGATGCGTAAATAGTATTGCAACTCATTCTCATTTGCAATGATAATCGATCTGCCTTTGCGTTGTGGTGGCTATGAATGTGTTCCGGCAGCCTCGAATGCGTATAATTCGCATTTCCAGCTAGGTCCCTCTTAATTTTGGATTTCATTCATGCGCGTGATTCGCTGCTGCAGGACGCTTCTAATAGCCGTGCTGGCATGCTTAGGCATGACTGTGCATGCTGCTGAAGCAGTCGGCGCGTCGGAGGCGTCTACGCAGACGATCCTGCACCTCCTCGACTATGTCTCGGTCGAGTATCCGAACTTCGTGCATGACGGCAGAGTTACGAACGAAGCCGAGTATGCCGAGCAGGTAGAGTTTTCCGGTCAAGTCGCACAAATGGCGAATGCGCTACCCGCCGGCGCCGATCGCGACAAATTGGTGGCGAAAACGCGGCAACTCGCCAGCCTGATTCGAGGAAAGGAGCCCGGCGCCAAGGTCAGCGCGCTGGCGCGCGAGCTGCAGCAGCAGGTGATCTCCGCGTACCACGTCGCGGTCGCGCCGACGCAGCCGCCCGATCTCACCACAGCCCCTGCCCTGTTCGCCGCAAATTGCGCCGCATGTCATGGCGTTCAAGGCGGCGGAGATGGACTACAGGCCGCCGGCTTGAATCCGAAACCCAGCAACTTTCATGATCGCGCGCGGCAATCCGAACGCAGTGTGTTCGCGCTGTACAACACGATAAGCCTCGGCGTCGCAGGAACATCGATGGCGGCGTTCTCGACGCTGGATCAGCAGGATCGCTGGAAACTCGCGTTTTACGTGAGCCGGTTTTCCGCGACCGACGACCAGCGGGCACGAGGTGCGAGCGCCTGGAAGCATGGCGATGGGCGTGCGTTGTTTCCCAGCCTTGCGGCGGTTGTAACGACAACGCCCGCGGAAGCGGCTCAGCATGGCACCGCCAGCGAGGCAATTCTGGCGTTCCTTCGCACTGAGCCTACGCAGTTTGCAGTCGATGTTCGGTCGCCCATCGAGTTTAGCGCCGCGACGCTGGCGCGCAGTCTGTCCGAGTACCGGGATGGCAACGCAGACGAGGCCTACCAGCTCGCCGTGACGGCATACTTGGAGGGATTCGAGCTCGTCGAAGCCAGTCTCGACAATCGCGATCACGAGTTGCGCAATCGCACTGAAGCCGCAATGATGGCTTATCGGACCGCCGTCAAAGTGCAGCAGCCGATCGCCGAAGTCGACGCGAGTTACCAGGTTGCGGTCCAGCTGCTGAACGAATCGCGGCATCGCTTATCGAGCGCGAATGCGTCGCCGACCGCGGACTTCATCAGCTCACTGGTAATTATTTTGCGCGAAGGACTTGAAGCGATACTCGTTCTCGCAGCAATGGCCGCATTTCTCGCGCGTACCGGTCGTAGCGATGCGCTGCCGTGGCTGCACGGCGGCTGGATCGTCGCGTTGGTGCTCGGGGGCTTGACGTGGGTCGTGTCCAGCAAGTTGATCGCAATCAGTGGAGCGCAAAGGGAAGTCACCGAAGGCGTCACGGCGTTAGTCTCTGCGGCATTGCTGCTATACGTCGGTTTCTGGCTGCATAGCAGATCGAATGCGGCGCGCTGGGGACAATTTATCCGGGATCAAATGAAAACCGCAATGACCGGCAGCGCGCTCGGGAGTATTGCACTCGTGTCGTTCCTCGCGGTGTATCGCGAGGTGTTCGAGACGGTCTTGTTCTACCAGGCGCTGTGGCTGCAATCGGACGGCGCCGGCCGCACCTCGATCCTCGGCGGTCTCGCCATTGGGCTGGTCGCGCTCGCCGTCATCGCCTGGCTGATTGCAAAGTTCAGCATTCGCTTGCCGTTGAATCTATTCTTCGGCGTGAGCTCGATTCTGCTCACGATCATGGCGGTGGTGTTTGCTGGTCAGGGTATCGCCGCACTTCAGGAAGCCGGCAAGCTGAGCGCGAACCGGATCGATGTCCCGTCGATTCCATTGCTGGGAATTTATCCCAACCTGCAGGGAATCGCTTTGCAGGTCGCGCTGGTGGCGATAATCATCGGCGCCTATGTTTATCTCAATCGCCGCCAGCGCGCGTAGGGCACTGGCGCGTTGCGCGCTCGACTGCATCACGACGCTCGATTGCCCGGCAGCATGCGGAACAACACGCCGTCCTTATCGACCAGCAGATGTTTGAGCGCGGCGCCGACGTGAATCACGATCGCCGCGACTAACACCCATGACGCCACTTCGTGGAAACCCTGAAACAAGTCATAGAGCACCTTGTTCTCGGCGAAGAGCGGGCCGATTTTGAACAGACCAAAATAGGTTACGCCGTATTTGCTGAAGTTCGATGCAATGAACCCGACCACCGGCATGAACACCAGCAGTGTGTACAGAAGAGCGTGACTAAGCTTCGCCGCGTGCACTTGCCAGCGCGGCATTCCTGCCGGCAATGGTGGCGGTGGATGATTCCAGCGCCAGAACACGCGGAACAACACGATGATCGCGAGCGTTACGCCGATCGACTTGTGCAAGTTGAAAAAGAACGCGCGGTTGGGCGTGCCCTTGGGAATTTGAATCATGTACCACGCCAGGCCGATCATACAAAATACGCTGATCGACACGATCCAATGTAAGGTCATCGCTACAGGATCGTAGCGCCGGACACTGTCTGTGTTCGTAGCCATGCTATTGAACCCCTTCTTGTTGAGCGGGCGAGCAGATCAGAATTTGTAGGCAGCTGAAACACCCACGAGAAACGTCGCACCAGGCGACGGTTCGTAATAGCGCCCGTTCGCTTCGTTGACGATGACCGAGCCGATGTACTCACGGCCGAAAATATTGTCGACGCGGAAGAACTCTCGCAACGTCAGTTTGCCGTCTTCCTGCTTGAAACCAAGGCGCCAATTGACGATCGCGTATGCGCCTGCGTACTGCGTGTTGGTGTCGTTCGCGAAGATCTTGTCCGAATAGCGCAACTCCAACGCCGTAGACACCGCCTGCGCGGCGCTTTCCCAGCCGAGCTCGCCGTAAGCGAACTGACGAGGCACACCGGGCAGCTGATTGCCGGACGGCACCGTCACGACATTCGTATTCGGGAAAACGCAATTCGGCGGCGGCAATCCGCAAGTACTAAATTGCGACTGGAACGTCGCGTCGAGAAACGTATACGCGAGCAACGTCGTAAAGCCCCTCGGCAAGCGGCTGTCGACCGAAAGCTCAACCCCTTGGCGTGTGGACTTGTCGATGTTCTGATAGACCGAGCGCCCGCCGGTATTCTGCAGCACGG
>JBDTMS010000005.1:0-21031 GCA_039934195.1 Betaproteobacteria bacterium | reverse complement strand
GTTCGTCCTCTACCACGAGGACAATTGCGGGCATCGAGTATTCCTCTCTGTGATGGTCAGACTGCAATGCTATGAAAGCACTGTTACAGTCAGGTTACAACGGCAGGTACGAAGGCCACTTAATACGCCAGGTTAAATACGCCCCAAGTTAATAGGCCCCAGGTTAATACGCCGGGCACTTGGCTAGGCCGGGCATTTAAATACCCGGCACTCAAATACGCCGGGCAAATACGCCGGCGAGCAGTCGGCTATCATCCTCACTGGCGCAGCTGCTGGCATCTTCGCTGGCGAACAGCGCCTGACTTTCAGCGGATCTCCTTCGCAATCGAGCCTTCGCATCTATCTTCATGGCGACTCCACAGCCCACCGAAATAACGCTGCATCAAGCCTCGCGCATCCTGGAGATTGCGTTTGCCGACGGCAAGACATTCCGGTTCGCCTGCGAGATGCTGCGTGTCTATTCGCCTTCGGCCGAGGTTCGCGGTCACGGCCCTGGCCAGGAGACGCTGCAGACCGGTAAGCAGGACGTCGCCATTACGAAAATCGAACCCGTGGGCGCGTACGCGGTGCGACTGGTATTTTCCGATAGCCACGACACCGGGCTGTATTCCTGGGAATACCTGTATGGCCTGGGACTGAACCAGGATCGGCTTTGGCAAGACTACCTCAAGCGTATGCAAGCTGCGGGCGCGAGCCGATCGGCGGACGCTGTCGCGGTATCTCCGAAGCAGGCCGCGAAGTGGAGAAAACTATGAGCGACGACGACTCGAACACCGGTCGGACCGCGCAGTTCGGCTATCAGACGGTTCGCGAGGACGATAAGGCCCGACACGTTGCAGGTGTATTCGATTCTGTCGCCGGGCGCTATGACTTGATGAACGACCTCATGTCCGCTGGCCTGCATCGCCTATGGAAACGCTTTGCTGTCGAGCGCAGCGGACTTCGGCGCGGCGAACGCGTGCTCGATGTTGCCGGCGGCACCGGCGATCTCGCGCGGCTGTGTGCGCGAAAAGTCGGCACAACCGGGCAAACATTATTGACCGATATCAATGGCAACATGCTCTCGCACGGACGCGATCAACTGGCAGATGCCGGTCTGGTCCTGCCGCTCGTGCAGTGCGATGCCGAACATCTGCCGTTTCCCGAAGCGTATTTCGATTGCGTCACGATCGGCTTCGGGTTGCGCAACGTGACGCGCAAACCAGCAGCGCTTGCGGAGATGACTCGCGTATTGCGACCGGGCGGGCGACTGCTCGTGTTGGAGTTCTCGCGCGTATCGAGCGCATTGAAGCCGCTGTACGATGCGTATTCATTTCAGGTGTTGCCCCGGCTCGGCGCCTTTATCGCGGGTGATGCGGCCAGCTACCGTTACCTAGCGGAGTCGATACGCGTGCATCCTTCGCAAGAAGAATTAAAGACCATGATGGGAGCGGCCGGGCTGGAACGAGTCGAGTACTGGAACTTGGCCGCCGGCGTTGTCGCCTTGCATCGCGGTTACCGATTCTGAGCGAACCTTACGACCGCAACTAACTTTTGCATATCACTCGCACAGTAGCGGCAATACCGACAACGCCGTGACCCGACAATCGGAGACAACCGCATGCTCGCCTGGCCCGGCTTAGCGGCAATCAATCATGTCCTGCGCGGCGCGGATTGGGCGCGTGAGCGTCTGTCGCTGTTTTCCGGCAGCATCGTGCGCATCGAGGTCGCTCCATTTGCAACAATCATTCGCATAGAAACGGACGGGACTTTGAGCGAAGCAGCGAAAGGCAGCGTGCCGATTGCGTCGGTTCGACTCGGACCGATCACTGCGGCGCGACTGCTGATCATGCACGAAGAGGCCGCACGCAAGGATGTGCAGGTCGACGGCGACGCCGCACTCGCATCGGCGTTGACCGGCGTGCTGACGACGATTCGGTGGGACGTCGAAGAAGATTTGAGCCGCGTGGTCGGCGACATCGCAGCGCACCGCATAGTAGATGCAGCTTCCGGATTTGCTCGGTGGCAGGCGAGCACCGCCGCCAATCTTGCGCAGTCGGTCTCCGAATTCATCACGCACGAGCGTCCGATGGTTGCGAGCCGCGACGCCGTCAGCGATTTCGTCCAGGCGGTAGATGCGCTACGCGACGACGTCGAGCGGCTGGAAAAGCGCATCGAGCAAATCGAGCGGACGCAACCAGCTGCCAGCTGATTGCAAACCGTGAATGTGCCGAGACATCGGTCGACCGCAAAGTCGCGCGCGTCTGCCATCGAACGTGGAAGCTCTGTTGAAACCTTGACGGCCGTACTCGCCCGATTTCCGTCAAAACCTCGGTGTCCGCCGGCGCACCCTTCGTTATGCGCCTGACGCGGCTGCTCGTCATTCTGCGGGTTGCCTTTCGCTTCGGTCTCGATGAGTTCCTGCTGGGGCACGAACGCGTACGCTTGCTTCGCATATTCGTGCGACGGATCTCGTTCTGGCGCCGGCTGCATCAGCCACGCGCGGTGCGACTGCGCCTCGCGCTGGAAAACCTCGGGCCGATCTTCGTCAAGTTCGGGCAGGTTTTGTCCACGCGACGCGATCTGCTGCCAGCCGACATCGCCGATGAATTAGCCAAGCTGCAGGATCGCGTCCCGCCGTTTCCATCCGAGCACGTCGTCGCCACCATCGAGCGCGTATTCGGCAAACCACTCCTGGACGTGTTCGCGAGTTTCAGTCTGGTACCGGTCGCCAGCGCGTCGGTCGCGCAAGTGCATCTGGCAACGCTGCACGACGGAACCGAGGCCGCAGTCAAGATTTTGCGCCCCGGCATCTATCCCGTGATCAGCAACGACATGGCGTTGATGTATAGCGCCGCTACTTTGGTCGAATGGCTTTGGAAGGACGGCAAGCGCCTGCGCCCGCGCGAGGTCGTTGCCGAGTTCGAGCGTCATCTTCGCGATGAGCTCGACCTCATGCTGGAAGCGGCCAATGCCAGCCAGCTGCGGCGCAATTTCGCCGATTCACTGATTCTGCGCGTGCCGGAAATCTACTGGGACTGGTGCTCGAGCGAAGTGATGGTGATGGAGCGGATGAACGGCACGCCGATCAGCCAGGTCGAGGCGCTGCGCAGTCAAGGCGTCGATATCCGCGAGCTGGCGCGCAACGGTGTCGAAATCTTTTTCACGCAAGTGTTTCGCGACGGCTTCTTTCACGCCGACATGCATCCGGGCAATATCATGGTGGACGAGCTGGGCCGCTACATCGCGCTCGACTTCGGCATCATGGGTACGCTGACCGAGAACGATAAAAACTATCTGGCGCAGAACTTCCTCGCTTTCTTCCGGCGCGATTATCGCCGTGTGGCGCAGGCACATCTCGAGGCCGGTTGGGTTCCTGCAGATACCCGCATCGAGGAATTCGAGACGGCAATCCGTGCGGTTTGCGAGCCGGTGTTCGATCGGCCGCTGCGCGAAATCTCCTTCGGCAAAGTGCTGTTGCGGCTGTTTCAGACCTCGCGCCGCTTCAATGTCGAGATTCAGCCGCAACTCGTGCTGCTGCAGAAGACGCTGCTCAATATCGAAGGGCTCGGACGCGACCTCGATCCCGAGCTTGATCTGTGGAGTACGGCAAAGCCATTTTTAGAGCGTTGGATGTCGGAGCAGATCGGCTGGCGCGCACTGATTCGCCACGTGCGCGACGAAGCGCCGCACTGGGGCGCGTTGCTGCCGGCATTGCCGCGTCTTTTGCATCGGCGGTTGCATGAAGACGTGATCGCGGTTGTGCATCAGCGCCTGGAGCTGATTGCTCTACAGCAGAGACGCCACCTGCGTTGGCTGGCAGCAGGTGCGCTCATTCTATTGGCACTGGTCGTCGTGGAGCTGTTACGCGCGCTTCACTAGAGACTTCGCGCTGTCTAATCGACGCCGCTCAGAATACGAACGCCATCGCCAGCGCAAGCCCGAAGTAGACCACCACCGTCGACCAATAACTCCACGGCTCGTCATCTCGGCGAAACGTCCGTCCCCAAATACCGGACTTGCCGAAGATCGCGCCCCTCGCGAGGCTGTAGGCTGCGTACAACGCTAAGGGTACGGCGAGAAATTTGAACATAGCGGTCCGTTGAATGCCCGCTGGTCCGGTGCAGACTGCCGCGCGCATGTACGAACGACCTTCCGCGCGAAGTCTTGAGCGCCCGCATCGTGCCTCGCCACCGCCGCACTTAATCAAACTGTCACATTAATTACGCAGAATGCGCTCGCCGATAGGGGGTAACTGCGAGCGTCCGTTTGCAATAACTGCGCGCAATTGCCGCTCTGGTCGGCGCGAATTTTTGCCTCATGCCCTGACCAGGAGAAGACGAAATGGTGTTAGCACCCAAGCGCAAACTGTGGCGCACGCTGCCGCTCGCGCTTTGCGCCACTGCGCTGATGGGCTTGTCGACGACGAGCGCGCTGGCCGACAGCGAGATACTCGATGAGCTGCTCGAAAAACTAAAAGACAAAGGCGTTCTGTCGGAAGACGAGTATCAGGCGCTCAAGAAAGCGCGCGAAGAAGAGCGCCTCGAGCAGCGTGCCGACCGGCGTCGGCAAGCGGTAAAAGCAGCGCAAGAATCCGAGAAGGACGAAAAAGCGAAGACTGCTACCAAGTTCGACGTCAACCCCGGTATCAAGAGCATGCAGCTGTATGGGGACGTGCGGCTGCGTTTCGAATCCAGAGACGGCTACTCGCCATCGCCGTCGGGTCTGGGCGTGACGGGAACCAACGATGTCGGCCGCGAACGCTGGCGCTACGCCGCGCGTATCGGCTTGCGAGGCGATCTTACCGACGACTGGTTCTACGGCGTGCGCTTGGATACGGGTACCAACAATCGTTCGACATGGGTTACCTTCGGCGGCGACACCAACTTTTCGACCAATGGCCAGGGCCCATCGGCGAAAAACGACGATGGCGTCCAGATCGGTCAGATCTACCTCGGGTGGCGCGCGCAGGAATGGCTGACCCTGCAGGCCGGCAAGATGCCCAATCCGTTCTACACGACTGCGATGGTGTGGGATCCCGATATTCAGCCTGAAGGATTCGCAGAGAAGTTCACCTACAAGATCGGCGATTCGCTCGAGCTGTTCGGCAACTTCGCGCAGATGGTCTATCAAGATGTCAACCCGGACCAGACCCGCGGCGTCGATCTCGGCTTTCACAAGAAAGATGCGTTCATGCTCGGCTGGCAAGGCGGCGCAACCTACAAGTTCACCCCCGACATGAACGTGAAAGGCGCGCTCACTTATTACAACTACGTCGGCCTCGGAAATTCGACGCCTTTCACCGGCGACGGGCCACCGCCTGCTGCGGCAACCGCGGCCTATTTCAACGGACAGAATGGGATCAACGATCTTCGGGTCGTGGAAGTGCCGTTGGAATTCAACTTCCCGCTGTGGGGTCGGAACGCCCGCGTGTTCGGCGACTTCGCCAAAAACCTGGACGGCCATGATCGCGCCCGCGCTGCGGGGCACGCCGGCGTGAGCGAAGACAAGGCGTTTCAGTTCGGGGTGGCTTACGGAACGCTCGGTCTGGTCACCGGCGCCACATCGAAGAAAGGCGCATGGGAAGTGCGCACGTATTATCAGCGGATCGAGCAGTTCGCCTTGGACCCCAATTTGATCGATTCGGATTTCTTCGAAGGCCGCACCAATCTGAAAGGTGTGTATGTTGCAGGAGCGTACGGATTAACCGACAGCATGATCGGCACGCTGCGCTATGGTTACGCCCAGCGCATCAACCATACGCTCGGCACCGGCGGCAGCAATCCTGACTTGCCTTATCTCAATCCGATCGATGACTACCGTCTCATCCAGTTCGACTTGACCTGGAAATTCTAGATCCCCCGGAGTTCTAGACCCCGAGCGGTAAAAACCCAGGTCTGCCAGTACGCGGGGCTCCTCCGATTCTTCGGGCGAGCCCCGCGCTGCGTTGGCCTGGTCCTTCACGCATTCGGTCGGTGCGGGCCCCCAGGATACTGCCCGCAGTGCGCTCCGATACACTTCGCTACGCGTGCGGCCGAGCCCATAATTCGTGGCCGACGATCAAATTCCAAACTACCGAGGAGCACATCGTGCAAACACATCTGACGCAGAAACTTTCCGCATGCTTACTGGGTGCAGTGCTCGCAGCACTGGCGATTTCCACACCGGCCGCCGAGCCCGACTGGACCTATCCCACCATCAAAGGCTTCGGCAAGGTGGTTCCTCTGCCCAATGCCGGCATGCAGCCGAGCAAGACCGCCGAATACAAGGTCGTGTTCAATCTGACGGCTACCGGCGATGCCGATAAGCTCAATCCGTCCCTCGACAAACTGGCGCGCGCCGTCAACATCTTCACGTCGGCCGGTGTGCCCGTTTCCCACCTGCATTTCGTTGGCGTCGTACACGGTCCAGGCACACCGATGGTGCTGGACAACGCGCACTATCGCGAAAAGTTCGGTGTGGATAATCCGAATATCAAAGTGATCGATGCCCTCGAGGCCGCCGGCACCAAGGTCGTCGTATGCGGCCAGGCGCTTGCGCACACCGGGCTGCAGAACGAATGGATCTACACGAAAGTCGAGCTGACCTTATCGGCGATTACCGATCTCGTATTATTGGAGCAGCAGGGCTACGTGTTTATTCAGCTGTAGCCGGAGCCCCGGCCGGCGCCGCGCCGGTGAACGAGAAACAAACAGGGGCTCAAAGCGTAAAAGCGGGCGGGCGTAAGGCGGACGACGGCGGCCTTGCCGGCATCGGTCGCTACCCCGCCTGCACCGTTTGCTAGAATCGCGCTTCTTTCACGCTTTCACCGCCAGGCCGCGATGGCACTGCTCGAGATTCGCAACGTCACGCGCCGCTTCGGCAGCTTCATCGCCGTCAACGATGTCAGCCTCAGTATCGAAGCCGGCGAGTTCTTCTGCCTTCTCGGACCCTCCGGCTGCGGTAAGACGACGCTGTTGCGCATGATGGCCGGATTCGATGCACCGGATGGCGGCAGCGTCTGGCTGGACGGCCGCGACATGACCGGCGTCGCGCCGGAGAATCGCAACGTCCACACGGTGTTCCAGAGCTACGCACTGTTTCCGCACATGAGCGTCGCGGATAACATTGGCTTTCCACTCAAGATGGCCGGCGCTGCACAGTCGGAAATCAAGCGGCGCGTCGACGAAGCGCTGCAAGATGTATCACTGACCGGGATGAGCGGCCGCTATCCCAATGAGTTGTCCGGCGGTCAACGCCAGCGTGTGGCCGTAGCGCGAGCGCTGATCAATCGCCCTAAGCTTCTGCTGCTTGACGAACCGCTCGCGGCACTCGATGCCAAACTTAAAGAGCACATGCAGTTGGAACTGATCACGTTGCAGAAGGAAGTCGGCATCGCCTTCGTCTACGTTACCCATGATCAGCAGGAAGCGCTCGCGCTCGCACATCGCATGGCCGTGATGAATCACGGCCGCATCGAGCAACTGGATGAGCCGTCCAAGATCTACAGCTTTCCGAGAAACCGCTTCGTTGCCGATTTCATCGGCACTTGCAACATCCTCGAGGCCGAGGTTGCGCGGACCGGCAGCGGCCGCATGCGTTTGCAGATCTCCGGCCTCGGCGAGATCGTGACTGTGCAGACGGATGATATGCAGGCAGGCACGCGCGGCGTGCTGGCGCTGCGTCCCGAACAAGTTGCGATAAGTGCGGAGCTGAAGCGCGAAGAGGATCGTAATCATTTCGGTGGCAAGATCTTCGATTTTCTTTATCTCGGAGATGTCACCGTGTACGTCGTCGAGCTCGCAAACGGCAGCCGGGTCGAAGCGATGCTGCCGAACTCATCGCCAGGCCGCGCGAAGTTCTTCGAGCCGGGCGATTCGGTGGAAATCAGCTGGCGCTTCGACGCCGGCCGCTTTCTAACCGAGTAGTCATGCAAAGCCGCCGTCTACACAGGTGGTTTATCAGCGGGCCCCCGCTGCTGTACCTGACGGTGTTCTTTGCCATACCGACTCTGATCATGGTGCTCGCGTCGATCCGCGAGCCCGGCGACTTCGGCGGCCTCGCACCACTGCTGGAGCAAGCCGAAGATGGCAGCCGCACGCTCAATCTCACTTTGGAGAACTATCAGCGCTTTTTTTCCGACGCGTTGTATGCGGAGTTGTTCTTCAAGTCGTTTGCCTACGCGCTGTTGACGACTTCAGTGTGCCTGCTGATTGGCTACCCGCTGTCGCTGCTGATCGCACGCAGCCCCAAGCGGCACCGTGATTTTCTGGTGCTGCTGGTGATCCTGCCGTTCTGGAGCAACTTTCTCATCCGTGTGTACGCGTGGATGATCATTCTCGGGCCGCAATCGGTGTTCACCGGAGCACTGAATCAGTTCCTCGCGTTGTTCGGATTCGAACCCGTTCGGCTGCTGTTTACGCCATTCGCGGTGATCGTCGGTTTGGTGTACGTGCACCTGCCGTTCATGGTCCTGCCGTTGTACGCGAATCTGGAAAAACACGATCCAACGTTGCTCGATGCCGCGCAGGATCTCGGCGCAGGCGCGTGGCAGCGCTTCGTGCGCATTACGTTTCCGCTGTCGCTGCCAGGGGTTTTCGCCGGTGCGGCGCTGGTGTTCATTCCCGCGTTCGGCATCTTCGCGATTCCCGATATTTTGGGCGGCACCAGCGGCATCATGATAGGCAACGTGATCAAGCAGCAGTTTCTCGACACGCGCGACTGGCCGTTCGGCAGCGTCCTGTCGATGGTGCTTACCGTCGTTGCCGTCGCTCTCGCCGGCGGCGCAGCCTGGTACGCGCGGCGGGCGAGGGCGTTGGCATGAACCGACGCTCGCCGTTGTTATGGATTGCGGGTATGTTCGCGTTCGCATTTCTTTATGCGCCGCTGGTGATCGTCGTCGTCTATTCGTTCAACGATTCGCGTCTGAACGCCCAGTGGGTCGGCTTCACGCTCGACTGGTATCGCAAGCTATTCGAAGACGATGAGATGCTCACCGCCGCCTGGAATTCGCTCATCATCGGCGTGAGCGCCAGTGCGGTTGCGACTGTGCTCGGTACGATGGCCGGGTACGCGATGTATCGCTACAAGCTGCGCGTGCTGCCGATCTTAGTGGTTGCGCCGATCGCGATACCGGAAATTCTGATGGGCGTGAGCCTGCTGATTTTCTTCGTCGCGATCAATCTCACCCTGGGGCTGTTCTCGATTGTGCTGGCGCACATCGCGTTCTGTATCGGCTTCGTGGCGATCGTCGTACGTGCTCGCCTGGCCGGTATGGATGACAGCCTGGTCGAGGCGGCGCGCGATCTAGGGGCGACGCCGTACCGCGCATTTCGCCTGATTACCTTGCCGCTGATCATGCCCGGTGTCAGCGCCGGAGCGCTAATGGCGTTTACCCTGTCTATCGACGATTTCGTCATCACCTACTTCACCGCCGGCGTCGGCGCGATGACCTTGCCGTTGAAGATCTACACGATGGTCAAGATATCGGTGACCCCGGAGGTCAATGCGGTTTCGACTTTGCTGATGTTGCTGACGCTCGCGTTGATCGTCACGGCATCCAAGCTCTCGCCCGGCACCTTGCGCGGCGAGTAGTTAGGCGCTGTAATGCGCTCGTGATGTCCACACGACGGCGATTGCACTTGAGGAGAACAGATGAATAGACTGCTGTGCCTGGTGTTGTTATCGAGCTTGACCGCGTTCGCCAAGGATGACGTAGTCAATGTTTACAACTGGAACGATTACATCGCGCCGGAGACGGTTCTGCGGTTCGAAAAATCGTGCGCTTGCAAGCTCAAACAAGCATATTTTTCCGACAACGAAGAGATGATGGCGAAGCTGGCCGCCGGCGCCAAGGGTTACGACGTCATCGTGCCGACTTCGAACTACGTCGCCGGGATGGCGAAGCAAGGCTGGTTGCAGCCGCTCGATCACAGCAAGCTGCCCAACTTGAAGAACATCATGACGCAGTATCTGAGCACCGAATTCGATCCGGGCAATCGCTATTCGGTGCCCTATGCGATGTCTATCACGTTAGTCGGCTACAACGAACAGAAGGTGAAGGAGCTCGGTGTGACAGTGGGTTCATGGGCCACGATCTTCGATCCGAAGATCCTCGAGAAGATCAAAGGCCGGGTCACTGTGCTGGACAGTCAAAGCGAGCTGCTCGGCGCAGCACTGAAGTATCTCGGCTATTCGGTGAACGATCGCGATCTTAAGCATTTGCAGCAAGCCAAGGAGACCATCCTCAAGGCCAAGCCGTATTGGGCGGCGTTTAACGCGTCGAGCTATATCCGCGAGCTGTCATCCGGAAACATCTGGGTGGTGCACGGTTATTCCAACGACATCTATCAGGCGGATCTGGGCGCGCAGAAGGCCGGCATGAAGTTTCGGATTCGCCACAGCCTGCCGAAAGAAGGCGCCGTGCTCGCGCTCGACGCCATGGTCATCCCGACCGGCGCGCCGCGGCCTGACCTGGCTTACAAGTTCATCAACTTCATGCTCGAAGGCCAGAGCTCGGCGGATCTGACCAACATGATCGGTTCGGGCAACCCGAACAAAGAAGCGCAGAAATTCATCAAGCCGGAAATCAAGCAGATCTCCGCCATTTTTCCGGATGAGCAGACGTCCAAGAAGCTCGAGATGCTGAAGGACATGACGCCGGCGCAGCGGCGCCTGGTGAATCGCATCTGGACCGAGATCAAGGCGCAGTAGAAATTTGCGCGCGGGTTCGATCTTGCGGTTAGTCCTGCACGTGACAGCTCAAGGCTGAGACGCGAACGCGGACTCGAATGCCGCGCACAAGGCGGCTAACCGATCTGTGGGCAGCGCGTTGATTCCTGCGGCAGCGGGACGACCGCCACCGGATGGAAATTGCGCGCACAGTTGGTCGGCGCCTACCGGATGCGCAGCGGGCGCTCGGATGCTGACGCGGTAGGTATTGCCTCTCGTGACGAGGACTGCATGCGCCCGTTGCGGAAATTGCGCCACCAGACGATTCGCCCACGGGCCGTTGACTCTGCGCGCCCAGGCCGTGTCCGGCAGCACGATCGCGTAGTGACTCGCCGTGTCAAGTAGCACTCGCGAATCCGAAATCCTGGCGAAGTCGGATTCGTAATGCGTTCGCAAGGTGTCGAACACGGAATCGTGCCGAATGAAGTCTTGTGGATCGGCAAACCGATGCAACCGCGCGAATAGTTCTGCCGGATTAAAGTGGAGATCCTCCAGTGAATCTCCGTAGGCGTTGTAGTTCAGGCACTCGCCCAAGACGCGCAGATTATCGAGTGCCTCTGCCGGCAATTTTAAGTTGACCGCTAACCTGCCTGCCTGCAGCGCCAGATTGTCGCCATAAGCGCCGACCACCGCCCAGGCTCGAAACGCCCCGCACAGGTAACCATCCACGATCAAGCTGGTGCAGGTACCCGGCGCGTAGTGAATGTGCGTTTCCAGTTGCGGATGTAGTGGGATATCGCCGGCAAAATGATGATCGAAGTAGATGCACTGCGCACCGGCGTCTAGCTGCGCAAGAACGGCAGCGCGATTCTCGTGCATCGAGATGTCCAGGACGGTCAGCGAATCGCCGCTCGCAGCGCGCACTTGCTGCACGAGAGCGATGTCGCGTTTGACCCCTGTGATGAGGACGCTGGATTGCGGCTGCGCGAGGCGCAATTGTTGGAGCGCGCACAGTCCGTCCGCGTCGCCGTTGAAGATGTCATAGAATGTCACCGGCGGTGCCTCTCACTTTCGGGACACGGCGTGACGCCGCGTACAACGCGTATCCATGCAAATCCCAATAAACAGCCCGCCCGAGCGCAGTTTGTCGCGCCGCTCGCGGTTGGCGAAATACCTGGCGGTAGCCTACACACTGCTGGTTGCGTATGCCAGTTTGTATCCGTTTTCTCCCTGGCGCCCGCTAGGTGCAAGCCCATTCGTGTTCTTGTTTGACCCGTGGCCGCGCTTCTACAGCGCAGCCGACGTTGTCCTCAATGTCGTCGGTTATATGCCACTCGGTTTGCTGGTCGCCCTCAGCGCGCTGTCCCATACGACCGCGCGAAAAGCCGTGGTGCTCGCGACGATGCTGGGGGTATTTATCAGCCTCTGCATGGAGAGCACGCAAACGTATCTGCCGCTGCGCGTCCCGTCCAATCTGGATTTGCTGAGCAACGGACTCGGTGCGCTCGCCGGCGCGTTCCTGGGAATCACGGCAGGCAAACGCTGGCTATTGAGCGGCCAGCTCTACCGGCTGCGCAATCGCATCTTCCTGCCGGGGAGCTGGATCGATCTCGGGTTCGTGATCATCGTGCTCTGGTTGTTCACGCAACTGTTCCCATCGGTGTGGTTGTTCGGCAGCGGCGACTTGCGCTATCTGGTTCGTGCGGTGCATAACTTCACCTACAGTCCGGGGTCCTACCGGTTGATCGAAGCGGGCGTTACCGCTTTCAATCTGGCTGGCATCGGGTTGTTCATGACGTCTCTTGCGCGCCCCGATCGCAGCATTGCCGCGCCGCTTATGCTGCTTATTACCGCCGCGCTTCTCGTTAAAACTGCCGCAGCGATAACCATTTTCAAAACCGGCGACGCGTCTCTGTGGCTAACCCCGGGTGCCATGCTCGGCATTCCAGCGGGCCTCGTCGTCTACGCCTCGCTGAGCGTACTGCCTCGTGCGATGCTGACGATGGGCGCCGCGGTGGCGCTGCTGGCCGGCGCGTTTCTGGTGAATATGGCACCGCTGAATCCGTATATTCTTGCCTCGATACAGATCTGGCAGAGCGGCCACTTTTTGAGCTTCAACGGGACCACACGATTCGTGTCGAGCGCGTGGCCCTACATCGCCGCGGCTTACTCAGTCTGGTGGGCGTGGCGGCAGGGCACGACGTTATCGGCAACAATGGGTACGCATCGGGCCGCGCCGTAGCGGCCCTAACTGCGTGGAGATCACAGCAATGACGGGCGTACGGATAGCCGGTTGCAACCTGCGCGATTGGATACGACCGCGCGAGATGGTTCGCGGATGGTGGCGCCAACGACTGCGCGCGGCGACACTGAAATATCTGTATGCGCTGTTACTCGCATTCGCGAGCACCGCGCTACACTCCGCACGCGCGGAGATACCCAGCTTCGACGCGTTCTACAACGGAGTCGCGCACTGCAGTCTAGATTTGTCCCACTACGCTGACATGCCGATGAATCCGTATGCAGAGGCCGTGGTGATCAACTTGCCGAACGCGGGGTCGGTGCGCGGATTCTTGATCACGTCGTTCTATTTTTCACCTGCACGCGACGGCCATGGTGAAGGTTACGGCTTGATCTTCAACGCGCCATTCGAGGCGGTCGTCGATGCTTTCCCGGAGTTGACCGCGCGAGAAACGATGAACGGTTATCTACGTCGCCTTTTGCGATTATCCGAGGAGACGAGCGACAAAGCTGCGCAAAGACAGACGCTGCTTGTGTGCAATGGTGGTACGCAGACCTGAGTCGAATCCCCACGCGACATCGGTCGCATTCCAGGAAGGAAATCTGACGGCCCGGCATGGTTTCAGCGGCGGTGAAGATCTGCGGTACGGGAGTGACGCGGAGGGTGTGTCAAAAAGGCGGCGGTTTTTGTTAAATCACTGTCAAGCATCTACTGCGCCTTGTCTCACGCGTTACAAATGAAGCGTCTGCGCGCAAGCGCAAGCAGACGGCACCTTGCCGCAACATCGATGGCAAGAGTGCTTGCGTTTCGCGCTAAATTTAACTGGTGGCATAGCTCTTGCACCCTGTCTTCACGAAGCGTTGAAAGAATTACCCAGTTCAGCGCCCATATTTATCTAATCAGCGGAGTGGATTTACGCCAATGCGATCGACGCTACCCTCGGTACTCGTAGCTGAAGACAACGAGGACATTCGTGAGCTGGTCTCGCACCAGTTACGCCGGATGAACGTAATCGTTCTGTTGGCAGAGGACGGACGGCGCGCGGTCGATGTCGCCCTTGCTGAGCGTCCGGCACTGGTTTTAATGGATATGGATATGCCTGTGATGAGCGGGTTCGATGCCGTCGCGGTGTTGCGCGCGCAAGGCTATACCGGAGCGATCTTCGCCCTGACCGCCTATCAAGACGGTCCGGAAGCAGATCGTGCGCTCTCCAGCGGTTGCGATGCATTGCTTGGCAAGCCGATCAATAGCGAGCGCTTGCGTCAGCACGTAACGCGGGCGTTGGCAGAGGCTGCCGGGAGCACCACGGCGTGAACACGTCAATGCGTACCGATCTGGATGCGGGCATGAGCGCAAGCGCGCTGCCTCCGCTGACGGTAAAAATAGAAAAGGACTTGGAACCCCTGGTCCAGCGGTTTCTCACGCGTAAGCATGAAGACCTGAAACAACTGCGCGCGGCATTGGAAACACAACAATTCGAGACCATCCGGCGCATCGGTCATGACCTCAAAGGATCCGGAGAGGCTTTCGGGTTTCCTGAGTTGTCAGCTTTTGGGGCGGCGCTTGAGCGCGCCGCAGTTGCTCACAAAAAACGCGTATTGAGCGAACAGCTCGCTGCCATGGAGCAGTTCCTCTCGCGCCTGCGTATTACTTCGGACAAATGAACTCGACGACCCTTAAGACTTACGACATAAAGACTGCGCCGGCTGCGCCGCCTGCTCTCGCGACCCATGCGGGAACCATGCGCGTGGCGATTGTAGAAGACGATCCCTCGCAGGCCGAATTGCTCACGCATTGGCTCGAACTGGCGGGACATCATTGCCATCACTTCGACCGCGGCGAACGTTTGATCCGCGCGCTGGATCAGGAAAGCTTCGATGTCCTGGTTCTCGATTGGAATCTGCCGGACATCAGCGGCGTCGATGTGCTCAAGCGCATCCGCGCCAGCTCGCAGGCCGGCTTGCCGATCCTGTTCGTTACCGCACGCAATCGCGAAGACGACGTGGTTCTAGCCTTGCGTCAGGGTGCCGACGATTACATGGTCAAGCC
Source organism: Betaproteobacteria bacterium (assembly GCA_039934195.1). GTDB lineage: Bacteria > Pseudomonadota > Gammaproteobacteria > Burkholderiales > SHXO01 > SHXO01. Next base: position 6,111 of record JBDTMS010000005.1, on the reverse strand, counting down.
GGTGCGCCGGTTGGAATTGATCGCGCGTCTGGAAGCCATCGCGCGTCGTGGCAAGCACCGCACAGAACAGCCGGAAGTCCTCGAGCTCGACGTTTTCCGAGTCGACACGCAGACGCGTACCGTCACTCGCAACGAGCGCCAGGTCGATCTGACCGCCAAGGACTTCGACTTGTCCGTGCTGTTCCTGCGCAATATCGGTCGCCTGCTGTCTCGCGGCCACATTCGCGAGAGCGTGTGGGGTCCTAGTGCTGTCGTAACCTCGCGTACGTTGGACACTCATGTCAGCCGCATCCGCAACAAGCTTGGCCTCACGCCGGAAAACGGCTGGCGCCTGGCCGCTGTGTATCGATACGGTTACCGCCTCGAGCAACTCGATCCGAATCGTCTCTTGCACGCCGACGACGTTTGATCGAATGCCGGGGCAGCTCCGGCGGCGTTGAGAGTTTCACCAAGAGCGAGCGCGCTATAATGCGTCTCGCTCTTTTTTGTTTTCCCCGATGAGTTACTACAAAAGACACGTGTTCTTCTGCTGCAACCAGCGCGACAACGGCGCGGCCTGCTGCAACGATCATGGCGCGGAAAAGGTGCGCGACTACGCGAAAAGCAGCGTCAAAAAACTCGGCTTGAACGGCGAGGGCAAGGTGCGAATCAACCAAGCCGGATGCCTGGATCGCTGTGACGAAGGGCCGGTGCTAGTGGTGTATCCCGACGCCGTCTGGTACACCTACGTCGATCACGAAGATATCGACGAGATCATCGAAGAGCATCTGGTCCACGGGCGCATCGTCGAGCGCTTGAAAATTTGAAACCGGCTGCTCAGCAACGTCTATCGATCGAAGGCCCAGTCGGTGCACTCGAGGTAGTCATCAACGATCCTGAGCGCGACGATGCCCTGGCGGGCAGCGGTCATCGCGGCATCGCCTTGATTGCGCATCCACACCCGCTACACGGCGGCACGCTGGACAACAAAGTCGTACAGACGCTCGCCAAGGCATTCCATTCGCAGGGCTATGTCGCGGTACGCATGAATTTTCGCGGTGTCGGCGAGAGCCACGGCACCTTCAACGAAGGTATCGGCGAAACCGACGACTGGTTGCGAGTCCACCAAGCCATGCTTCTGCGCTTCGGTCCGTTGCCCTGCGTGCTCGCCGGATTTTCCTTCGGCGCATTCGTTCAATCTCGGGTTGCGCAGCACTTTGCGCGATCCGGCATCGCGGCGCGTCTGGTCTTGATTGCGCCCGCGGTCGGCCGGTTCGCGGTTGTGCCACCATCTCCGGGGACGCTCATCGTCCACGGCGATCAGGACGACGTCGTCCCTCTACAGGAAGTATTCGCTTGGGCGAAACCGACGCACGCGCCAGTGGTCGTGCTGCCGGGTGCGGGACACTTCTTTCATGGTTACTTGACCGAGCTGCAGAGCATCGTCAAGCGCTTCGCCGCGAGCGACGGCGACTAGCTACCACGCGTCGAACATGTTGTCGTTGCGTGGAGTTCGCAAGTTTTTCGGAAGTCATGAGGTCGTGCGCGGCATCGACTTGCACGTGCAGCGTGGCGAATGCTTCGGTTTGCTAGGACCCAACGGCGCAGGAAAAACGACGACGCTGCGCCTCGCGCTCGGACTGACCGATCCCGACGCCGGAGAAATTCTGTTGCTTGGCCATTCGGTCCCTCGTCAAGCGCGCGAAGCCAGAGCACGCATCGGCGTGCTGCCGCAAACGGACAACCTCGATCCTGACTTCACGGTCTTCGAAAACCTGTTGGTCTATGGCCGATATTTCGGATTGCCGAAAAACGAGATCATCGCGCGCATTCCGGGTCTGCTGGAATTTGCCGGTCTGGAAGGACGCACTGATGTACGGATACAAACACTGTCGGGCGGCATGAAACGACGGTTGTCCCTGGCGCGTGCGCTGGTCAACGATCCCGATTTGCTTTTCCTCGATGAGCCCACTACCGGTCTTGATCCGCAGGCTCGGCATCTGATCTGGAACCGGCTCAAACAACTGCTGGCGATGGGAAAGACCATCGTGCTCACGACGCACTTCATGGATGAGGCGGAGCGCCTGTGCGAGAGGATTGCCGTGATCGACGACGGGCGCCTCATCGCAGAAGGCACGCCGCAGCAGCTGATCGCTGCGCATATCGAGCCGCAAGTCGTGGAGATCTACGGCGACGCCGCGACGAGTTGGTCCGAGCAGGACGGCGCAACGCTGTGCGATCGATGCGAACGGATCGGCGAGACGGTGTTCTGCTATACCCGCGATGCCGAGCGCGCGCTGGCGAAGCTTTCCGGTCGGGACGATCTGCGCTACTTGCATCGGCGGGCGAATCTGGAGGATGTGTTTCTCAAACTCACTGGGCGCGACATCCGCGATTGACGATGCGCAGCCGAACATGAAGCGCGCTCACTTTGCTCCGCCGCGTATCAGTGCACGCTTCGCGCTGGTTTGGCGGCGCAACTTTCTCGTCTGGCGCAAGCTGGCGATCCCATCGATGCTGGGCAATCTTGCCGATCCGATGCTCTACATGCTCGGCTTGGGATATGGGCTAGGCAATCTGCTGCCCAAGGTCAACGGTACGCCATACATCGTTTTTCTCGCGGCGGGTACGGTGTGCTACAGCACGATGAACAGTGCTACTTTCGAAGCGCTGTACTCGGCGTTTTCACGGATGCACATCCAGCGCACGTGGGAGGCGATTTTGAATACGCCGATGAATCTGGACGACGTCGTGTTTGCCGAAGCGGCTTGGGCGGCGAGCAAAAGCTTTCTCTCCGGCATGGCGATCTTAATAATCATCTGGCTGCTCGGGCTATCGCATTCGTTGCTGACGCTATGGCTGATACCGCTGACGGTGCTGATCGGCGCGGCGTTCGGATCGCTTGCGCTAGTGATGACTGCGCTTGCGCCGAGTTACGATTTCTTCATGTACTACTTCACCCTCGTCATCACGCCGATGGTTTTGCTGTGCGGCGTGTTCTTTCCCGTGACGCAGCTGCCCGTGGCCTTGCAGATGCTAGCCTCCGCGTTGCCCTTGACGCATGCGATCGATCTGGCGCGGCCGCTGGTGAACGACCAGGTTCCAGCGCACGCGCTGCTGCACGTAACCGTGCTGGCGAGCTATGCTGTGATAGCGTTCTATGCCGCCATTGTGCTGACGCGTCGCCGCTTGCTGGTGTAGAGACTCACGGCGATGCGACCGTTTCGCCATTAGGAGTCTTCGCGGATGTTGTGGGTAAAGGCGCTGCATATCGTTTTCATGGTGACCTGGTTTGCGGGGCTGTTTTATTTGCCGCGGCTCTTCGTCTATCACGCGCAGGCTAGCGATGCGGTAAGCCAGGAGCGGTTCAAGGTCATGGAGCGAAAGCTGTACTTCGGCATCATGACGCCCGGCGCCATTCTCACGATCGCCTTCGGCGCTTGGCTATGGGTGGGATTCGGAATCAGCGGCGGCTGGTTGCACGCCAAGCTCGTGCTCGTGGTCGTGCTGGTGGGCTATCACCTCTATTGCGGCAAGCTGCTGACGGCATTCAAGAACGACCGCAACACGCACAGTCACGTGTGGTTTCGCTGGTTCAACGAAATGCCGGTGCTCATCTTATTTGCCGTCGTCTTGCTGGTTGTGGTCAAGCCGTTCTAGCGCGATGCGCCTGCAGACCCTGCTCGCGTTGCTGGTCGCGCTGGTCGCGACGCCTGCTTTCGCGCAGACAGACGAGCGCGGCACCGCTGAGATCGTGGTACAGGTATCGCTCACGGCAGGATTGCGCTATCACGACGCAAAGGCCGTCTGGGATCAAATGCATGTGGGCGATGCCCTAACGTTGGTGCGCGAACCCGACAATCCCTACGATACAAACGCTGTCAGCGTGGAATGGAACGGCCACAAGCTCGGCTACATGCCACGCAAGGAAAATGAAGCGGTTGCCCGCCAGATCGATCGCGCCAACCGCCTGCAGGCGCGCATCACGAAGCTGCACTACTTCCGCAATCACCGGCGCAAACTCGAATTCGAGGTTTACTCGCCACTGCAATGAGGTGGCGGCGGTGCCGTATGCGCCCCTACTCAGTAATGCATCTATCAGTGATGCATCCACCAGCTTTGCGGTTCCCGATCGCAGCAGCGCGAATACGGGATAATCGCGCATGGCAAATTCATCCAACGCATTCCCCGATTCTGCATCGCTGCACTTCTTCGCCCCCTGCCCGCGCGGCTTGGAAGCGGTGCTCGTCGGCGAATTGCAAACGCTCGGTGCTACCGAAGTCACGTCGAGCGAAGGCGGCGTTGCGTTTCGTGGCGACCTCAGCGTGTGTTACCGCGCTAATCTGCAAAGCCGCGTTGCTAGCCGCGTTCTGCTTCGCGTTGGACGATGGCCTTACAAGAGCGAGGAAGACGTCTACAAGGCAGCACGTACGCTCGCCTGGCGTGATCACTTCGATGTCGCGCAGAACATCCGGGTCAACGTTTCTGCCATCGGCAGCCCGCTCAACAGCCTCGACTTCATTACGCTTCGGATCAAGGACGCGATTTGCGATCGGTTCCGTGCGGATACCGGTAATCGTCCAAGCGTCGATACGGCACAGCCGGACGTTCGCATTCATGCGTTCTTCGAGGCGGGCCAATTTACGCTGTATCTAGATACCTCCGGCGAGCCGCTGTTCAAGCGCGGCTGGCGCAGCCATCAGGTGGAAGCGCCTCTGCGCGAGAACCTCGCCGCAGGCATCATCATGTTGACCGGCTGGGATCGGCGCTCGCCACTGCTGGATCCGATGTGCGGTGGAGGCACGCTGCTGATCGAGGCGGCCATGCTGGCGCTCAATATCGCCCCCGGCATCGCGCGGCGTTTCGGGTTCGAGAAGCTGCGCAACTTCGACGCTGAAAAGTGGGACACAGCGGTGTCTGCTTCGCGCGCAGCGCAACTGCATGATGGCCAACTGCCGCTGCTCGGCGGCGATTTGTACGGCGAGCAACTCAAGATCGCGCGAGCGAACTTGGAGAGTGCGGGTCTTGGCGGTACCGTCTCTCTCAAGCAGGCGAATGTGTTGGAGATGCCGCGACCCGCTGAAACCGGCGTGTTGATTGCTAATCCCCCCTATGGAGTTAGGCTTGGCGAGCAGGACGATCTCGCGCGCTTTTATCCGCAACTCGGCGATGCATTGAAGCAACGGTTCGCGGGCTGGTCTGCATGGATCTTCACTGCGGACCTGCGACTGCCCAAACTGATTGGCCTCAAGCCTTCGCGGCGCATTCCGCTCTACAACGGTGCGCTCGAATGCCGCTTGTATGGTTTCGAGCTGGTATCGGGCGCCATGCGAAGGCAGAAAGCCGGCGATGGTACGGCCGATTCGCAAATCGGCTCGCGCAAATAGAAGCGGGCGATCTTGAGAGATCGCCCGCTGCTTTTTGCAAGCCGTGGCTGCAAACGCGATCGCGATGCTCAAACGATGTTCAAGTGATCGATGCCGCCCAGCATATCCTTGTCTTTGGCTTCATGGCCGTGCAGCTTGATTTGCAGGCGCAGCTCGTTCATCGAGTCTGCATTGCGCATCGCGTCCTCGTAGGAAATAAAGCCATTCTCGTACAGGTCGAATAGCGCCTGGTCGAACGTCTGCATGCCGAGCTCGCGCGATTTGCGCATGATTTCCTTGAGCTCGTGCACCTCGCCTTTGAAGATGAGATCTGACACCAGCGGCGTGTTCAGCATAATCTCGATCGCGGCGACACGGCCTGGACCATCGCGCTTCGGAATCAAGCGCTGCGAAATCATCCCCTTCAGGTTCAATGACAGATCCATCAGCAGCTGCGTGCGGCGCTCTTCCGGGAAAAAGTTGATGATGCGATCCAACGCCTGATTAGCGCTGTTGGCGTGCATCGTGGAAAGACATAAATGGCCGGTTTCCGCGAATGCAACGGCGTGATCCATCGTGTTGCGATCGCGAATCTCGCCGATGAGGATGACATCCGGCGCCTGCCGCAGCGTATTCTTCAGTGCGGTCTCCCAGGTATCGGTATCGACGCCGACTTCGCGTTGCGTGATCAGGCAATTTTTGTGATCGTGAACATACTCGATCGGATCTTCGATCGTGATGATGTGGCCGTAGCTATTTTCGTTGC
>JBDTMS010000004.1:0-21941 GCA_039934195.1 Betaproteobacteria bacterium | reverse complement strand
GGCCAGCTTGTAGTCGCGTTGCAGAAGTGCTCCACCCAGGCGATCTGGGAGCAAAGCAATTGCCGCGAACAAGCCAAAGACGTGTTTCGCCGCGAAGTAGCGCGCGCTAGCGTCGTGCAAACGCGCGAGCATAACTGCGCGACGCGCAGCTGCACTGAGCGCGTCGTCCCGCGCATCCTGGTGAAGGACGCCATTGCGCCGCGGGCCGCATCTGCGCGCCGGCGTATTTAGCATCTGCCGGAGTATTTAGCACCTGCCGACTAGTTAGCACCTGTCGGAGTATTCGCACCTGAGCTGTCGGTTTGCATTCAGGATCGCTCGTCACGGGCCTGGCGGCGCGCCGTGACCTAAACTGTGTGTGCGCCATTGTGGGCTCGTGTCGGGCTTGCTGATCTGCGGCATGTCGCGTGCATCGTCGAGACGGAGTCGGAGTCCCGGCATAGGCGCTCGGTAGCAAACGCCTCTTCCCGTCCGCGTCCTGTCCATATTTCGCCTCTCGCTCGAACAATGGCGTGCAGATCTTGATTCGCCTGCGCATGCTCTTTCGCAATTTTCGTGGCGAGATCGCGCACCTTGGAGTCGTTGTTTTTTTTCTGCGCGAGCTGGCCGGCTTGAACTTCCATCACCGTTTATCGCCGCATCGATCATGAACGACACTGCGCTGCCAGACACTGACGAATCCTTCGCAGTCGCTTTGAGCGGCGGCTGGGTTGCCGGATTCGCTGGCGGGCGCGGTGGCATGTCGGCTTTGCGTTGATCGCACGCGCAGCAGCGCGCAGGCCAGTAGTTGTACGCTCGGCGTGAGACACCTCATCCGCGCATCCTCGTGTTGAGCGTCGTAATCCGGACGACGTTACCTGCCGCGATCCGCCGACCCGGCCGCATACCGCATCTTTTTACGCTCGCAGGGGTCAGACAACCGCGCTCGGGGGCTGTTCCGATTGCGGCTGCAGCGACTCTGACGATTGACGATAAGGAGTCATGGGCACATACATCTGGTATTTAGTCGTCGGCGTGTTGCTGCTCCTGATGGTGGTGTTGCAATCCACCGTGCGCAAACTGCCCGTTTCGCCGGCAATCTTGTACCTGCTTATCGGCATCTCGCTGGGACCTGAAATCGTAGGGTTGATCGACTTGGATCCGTTGCGCGACACCAGCTTGCTGAAAACCGGCAGCGAATTGTGCGTGCTGATCTCGCTGTTCAGCGTCGGGCTGAAAATCCGATTGCCGCTGCGCCATCCGGGTTGGCGCGTCGCAGTCCTGCTTGCCACTGCCGGCATGCTGATCACGATCTTATTGCTTACTGCACTAGGCGTGGCGCTAGGCTTGTCGCTCGGTGCAGCCGTGCTGCTCGGGGCTATCCTCGCCCCGACCGATCCGGTGCTCGCCTCGGATGTGCAATTGCGCCAAGCCGGCGATCAAGATCGCGTGCGCTTCGGCTTGACCGCAGAGGCGGGCTTGAACGATGGCACGGCGTTTCCGTTCGTGGTGCTGGGCATTGGCCTGCTCGAGCTGGATGCGCTCGGTGGACTCGCGCACTGGTTCGCTGTCGATCTGGTCTGGGCTACTGCTGCGGGGCTGGCAAGCGGCTGGGTGCTCGGGAATCTCGCCGGGCGTGTGATTCTGTTCATGCGGCGCGAGCATCGCAGCGCAGAGGGTCTCGACGAATTTATCGCTCTGGGTCTTATCGCGCTCGCATACGGCATCGCCCAGTCGCTGCACGCCTATGGCTTTCTCGCGGTGTTCGCGGCGGGGCTTGCGTTGCGCGCTGTCGAGGCACGCGAATCGCCCGACGCAAACCCCACGACGGTACCGGTCACCGACGATCCGAAACGGGTCGCCACCGACAGGCGCACGGCGCCGTCCCACCTGATGCGTTCGCTGCTGACGTTCAACGAGCAACTCGAGCACATCGCTGAGGTCGCGGTCGTGCTGGTGATCGGCGCGTTGTTGCGGCCCGCGCAATTCACCGCCACCTCGGTTTGCGTCGCCGCCGTATTGCTGCTGGTGATTCGCCCGTTGTCTGCCTACTGCGCGCTCATCCGACAAGAGGTGCCACGCTCGCAGGTGCGTTTGCTGGCATGGTTCGGTATTCGTGGCGTCGGCTCGCTGTATTACCTGCTGTATGCGCTGGAAAACGAGATGCCGCGTGCGCTCGCCGAACGGCTGATCGCACTGGTTCTACCCGCGGTTGCGATCTCGATACTCGTGCATGGCGTATCGGCAACGCCGCTCATGGCGCATTACCAGCGCAAGAGAAGTCGCGCACGCGCGCGCTAGAGCGCAGCGATCGACTGGACAGCGAGCCGCTTACATGCATTCGTACTAAGTGCTATTGCGCGCAGCGCCTGCTATGCGGAGGGAACGGCGGCGGTCCCGCCTTGTCCCAACCCTTGGCACTCTAACTGGAGGAGGAACAACGATGGCTATCATCATCGCGGGCAGATTCGACACTGGACAGCAAGCAGACTCGGCCGTAGAGGATTTGCGCAGGCGAGGTTTTCAACAGGGCGACGCAACCTCATTTTTCGTGAACCCGCCCGGTCAGCACGATCAGCTGGCGATCGGCGGCGATCAGGATGCGGATGCAAAATCGGCCAAGGCACACGTGGGCGCGGCGGCCGGTGCGGCCGCTGGCGGGGCTGCCGGTGCGGTCTTGGCTGGCGCCGCGGCAGCACTGGCTGTACCCGGCGTCGGGCCGGCTCTGGCAATCGGTGTAGTCGCACTGGGCGCCTACACCGGGTCTCTGGCCGGCACACTCGCGAAGCTCGGCAATCATCAGGACGCAGCCGAAAGCTCGGCAAGCCCCGGACGCTCGTCCGGCATGCTGGTTGCCGTGCACGTGCTCGATCAGGACGGCGAGAAAACCGCGATAGATGTCTTGCGCGCACACCAGGCTGCGGACATCGAGCGCCGACAAGGGGTGTGGGAAAACGGTGACTGGAAGGACTTCGATCCCGTCGCGCCACCTGCGCCGATCCCCGGTGCCCAGTCAGCCGCCGCAGTCCGCGCTGAGGATTACAAGGCCTGAAGTTGTGTTTGTTCGGCGGCGACGCGATTCGCAACTTGAGCGGATTCGCGACCGCCGACATCTCTGAGAAAGCAGCACGAGCATTTGCAGAAAATGAACGTCAGGGCGCATAAGTCAGCCGCGATCGACGCCCTGCGCCGACGCGGCCGATTGCAAAGATTGCCCACTGTGGCGCAACGCCCCGCAGACAGTGTTCGGCGAGGGCAACGCACAGACGCATGTGATGTTCGTTGGTGAGCAGCCTGGCGATGAAGAAGATCTCAAGGGAAAACCGTTTGTGGGCCCCGCCGGGCGGCTGCTCGAACGGATGATGGAAGAAGCGGAAATCGATCGCGCCAGGGTTTACGTCACCAACACGGTCAAGCATTTCAAGTGGGAGCCGCGCGGCAAACGCCGCATACACAAAACACCAGCGCAGAAAGAGATCGATGCGTGCCATCAATGGCTCGAAGGTGAGATCGGCGCGATCGCGCCCCGCAGCTAATCGTTTGTCTCGGCGCAACCGCCGCGAAAGCGCTGCTGGGCCCGAGCTTCAAGATTACTCTATCGCATCGAGGGGATGCCCGAGCTGTTCGCAACGTTCCATCCGTCTTACCTCGTGCGTCTACGCGACGAGAGTTATGAAACCGCGCACAAGCAGTTCGCAGACGATCTGTGTCCAGTCGCAAAGCACCTGCGCAGCAATCCGCAAACCTAGCGGGCGTGCGGCGCTTGGATAAGCGGTAGATCGTGATTAGCTTCGTGAAAAGGAAATGCTGGGGAGCCGATCAATTGCGCCGGACGGCGCGCTGCGAGCGTCGCCACGCATATTCACGGCACTTTGGCCACTTCGCGCGGGCGCTTCGCCGCGTATTTTTCATCACGCCGCGTATCTCTCAGCACCGACGGGTTTATCGTCAGCACCGATGGGATCGTGGAGCGCCGTTAGCGGCACGTCTATCGGATGCTAGGACAACTCGCGCACCAGCATTAGCAGTTCGTCTAAATCGACCGGCTTGATTAAGAAGTGCTCGAAGCCGGCTTCTTTCGCACGTTTGGGATACTGCGATTGACCGTAGCCGCTGACGCCGATCAGGCGAATCTTCTGCAGGTTTGCATCAGATTTTATCCGTCGCGCCAGCTCGAAGCCGTCTTGATCCGGCAATCCGATATCCAGCACGGCAATTACCGGAGAGAACACATTGGCCAGCGCGACGGCGTCGACCGCGGTATGCGCCATGCGCACCTCGTTACCCTCGAGCGTCAAGATTTCCGCCAGCATTTCCGCGGACGGCTCATGGTCGTCGACAACGAGAATGCGAGTACCGCCAGCTGCATGTTTTTCGTGGTTGTTCATCTGCCTATAGTCCGACCGCCAGGCGAATTATGCACCCACGCCGGCCGAGCGTTGCGGCGCCTGCGCTACAAGTGGTAGATGAAGTACGAAGACTGCGCCGCCGTTGCTGCCATTGTTGCCGACTTCGACCGTGCCGCCGTGCAGCTCGACAACGTTGCGCACGATCGCGAGTCCCAGGCCGAGACCGCCGAACCGCCGCGTGGTCGTACTGTCCTGCTGTCTGAAGCGATCGAATACATACGGCAGAAAATTCGGCTCGATGCCGGGGCCGTTGTCGCGGACGATGATCTGCGCATCATCGTCCGCACGCGCGAGCATCACCTCTATCCGCCCACCACGCGGGGTGAATTTCACCGCGTTGGACAACAGGTTCCACACGACTTGCTGCAGCCGAGATGGATCGCCGGCAAGCGCGCCGATCGAATAGTCGAGTTGGACGACCAGCTCGATATTCTTCGCATCGGCGGCCGGCCGCATCGTTTCTACCGCGGATTCGATCACCGATGGCAATGCCACGGTTTGCACATCGAGACGCAACTGTCCCGTGATCATCGCGGATACGTCGAGCAGATCGTTGACGATTTGCCCTTGCAAGGTCACGTTCTGATCGATCGTATCCAGCGCGCGGGCGGCCTTTTCTTCGCTCAGCTTGCCAGTCTTCAGCAAACGGACCCAGCCGCCTATCGCGTGCACCGGTTGGCGCAGCTCGTGCGACACCGTCGCGAGAAATTCGTCCTTGACGCGGTTCGCTTCCTCAGCGGACGTACGCGCGCGCTCGGCGTCGGCGAACAGCAGCGAATTGCGCACACTGAGCGCAATGCGATTCGCCATTTCTTGCGCCAGACTCACATCTCGCGGCGCGAGATAGCGCTGCGGGTTGCTCAGGATGAAAGACAACACGCCGATGCGATCGCCGTAAGCGACCATCGGCACGATGAATAGCGCGGCGGGGTGCAACCGGCGATACCACTCGAGCTGGTCGGCGTCCGCTGCGAGTGCGCGCAGATGCGAATCCTCGACTTTGTCGATGACTATTGTCTTGCCGCTGCGCAGCGCCTGCGCCAACGGATTTTGCTCCGCTTGCTGCAGCGGCACTTGCGCGTGCGCTGCGAACGCGGCCTGGATGGTCGGGTCCGCACACGCGCACGCAACCTGTTCGAGCGTGTCGGCGCCATGGAGCAGCTCGATGATGCAACAGTCAGCGATCAGCGGCACGGCTTTCTGCGCGACCTCATGCAGCGTCCGGCGATAGCTCAGTGTCGCAGCCATTGCCTCCGAGATTTCCGATAGAAACGCGCTGCGTGCTTCGTTCTCCTCGGCCATCTCGCGCAATATCACTTCTGAGGTGAGCAAGCGTTCTCGTTCGGCCTCTGCTTCTTTCCGCTCGGTAATGTCGCGGAAATTGCCCACGACCCCGTGGATCACGGGATCGTTCAACTGATTCATCACTGTACCTTCGATCCAACGCCAGCCGCCATCGCCGTGCTGCACCCGATACTGGATGTTGAACAGCTCGGACGGATAGGCCAGCACATCTTGGATCAGCTGATGCACTTTCGGGGCGTCTTCAGGATGCGTCAGCAGCAGCGGATCTGCGCGCAGGTAGACCTCCGGCTGATATCCGAGAATGCGTTCAACCGAGCTGCTGACGTATTGAAGGCGGCCGCCACCGTCCGAGATCGAGATGAGATCGTTGCTGTGCTCGATGAGCGATCGGAATCGTTGTTCGCTGGCGCGTAGCGCCTCCTCCGCCCGCTTGCGCGGTGTGATATCCAGGACCACGCCCGTCATGTGCGACGGGGTGGCCTGCGCGCTGTAGCGTACGCGCCCGCGTGCGGCGATCCAGTGCACGCTCGCGTTGGGATGCACGACGCGAAACTCCATGTCGAACTCGGCGCCGGTTTTAATAGCGGCGGTGATGGCCGATCGCACTTGGTCGCGGTCGGCGGGGTGCACGGTGTTTTGAAATACCGGGGGCGTTAACGGCGTCTCCGGTGCAACGCCGAACAGCGTTCTCGTGCGAGCGCTCCAAATCATCTCGTCGAGCTGCAGGTTCCAGAGCCACAGACCGACCTCTGCCGCCCCCAACGCGAGCTGCAGCTGCTCCTCGCTGCTCTGGAGCGCTGCTTCCATCTGCTTACGCTCGGTGATGTCGACGAATGCACCGAGCGATCCCCGCACGTTTCCGTGTGCGTCGCGCAGCGGCACCGCACGCCCGACGATGTGACTTACCAAGCCATCGGCGAACACGAGCTGCACATCCTCATCCGCCTCCACGCCGGTGCGCGCGGCGCGCTGCATGGCGAGATCTTTCGGCGCGATTTCGAGGCCTTGATTGCGCACCTTGAAAGTAAACGGACTGGATCCATCCGCCGGCGTCGCGGTAACGGTCGTACCGGGCGATTGCCGCAAAATCTCATAGGCCGCGCGGTTGGCGCTCATGTGATGGCATTGCGGATCATGCGCGATCCAAATGCCGACCGGCGCGATGTCCATGAACGCTTCGAGCTCTTCGGCTCGCGCACGCGCAGTGGTCTCGCTCTCGCGCAACGCCTGCTCCGTGCGCTTGCGCTCGTCGATATCGATGCAGGTGCCGATGTAGCCGGCAAAAATACCGTCCGGCGTGTAACGCGGTACGCCGCGATTGAGCACCCAGCGAAACTCGCCGCTATGATGAAGCAGGCGATACTCCATTTCGAAATCGCTGCGACTGCTAAATGCACTATCGTAGGTCGCGACGCTGGCAGCGCGATCGACGGCATGCACGCAGGCAAACCAGCCGGCGCGCAGTTCTTGCGCCAAGCTGGTCCCGGTAAATTGCAGCGACGATAGATTCAGGTAGATGAGCGCACGATCGATCCCCGTCATCCAGATGAGGACCGGAGCGGCGTCCGCGATGCTGTTGAAGCGGGCGTCGCTTTCGCGCAGCGCCTGCTCGGTTTCGTTCATGCGCAGCAGCGCCCACGCCGCGAGCACGACGCCGCCCTGTGGCGCACGTTGCGGCAACGCGGCGCCGAGTGCGCTGGCGAGATCGATAACTTCGCAGCGCGCGGTGGCCGGGTCGGCAAGCAGAGCACGCTTGAGCGCCTCAGCGTCGAGCACGCCGGCTTCCAAGACGATGACGTCGGCGGCGCGCTGACGCGCGAGCTGCAGGACATCATCGGGGCGCGCTGCAATGACGTCGAACCCGGCGACGCGCAAGGCGTGCCGGCGCGAAGACACCTTCGCGCCGTTTTCCCCGACGTGGAGAATCGTGCCGATCACCAACGTTGTCCGCCTCGCAGGGTGCACTGCGCGCATCGCTGGACCGAAATGCCAGGAGCAATCATGGGTTCGCTTACGCTATCGGGAGAATGACGCTCGTGCCGCCGTCGGCCGTCATGTGTAGTTGACCGCCCGACCGCCACACACGTTCCTGCATCAATAGAAACGCGTCGGAGTCTGGCGGCAATAAGTCGACCGCGGCGCCATCCGTGCGCTGCCCGGCGATGTGCAGCTCAACGCCGTTGGCGCTGCGCGACACGCCGATGCGGATCTTGCTATCGCCGCCTGCCGTGATTTGCGCGAGCACTTGCTGCAGCAGCCGATAGAGGGCGATCGCATGATCCGGCGGAATCGCGTCCGCCCGCTCGTCGATGCTGAGCTCGACATCGGCATCCGCGCCCTGATTGAACTCGGCGACCTGCTGTTTTATCGCGGCGGAGAAGCCCAGATGCTCGACGATCGCGGGAAATAGCCGGTCGATGGCGAGGCGCGTGTATTGAATAGTCTGCGCCAACGATTCGGAGATCCGTGCCAAGCCGCGCGCCATGTCCTCCGCCGATTTGCCTGGACGCACCAGCCAATCGCACTCCATCTTGCTCGCGGACAACGTGCTGACGACACGCCCGTGCAAATCCGATGCGAGTTGTCGGCGCTCATGATCGCGCGCCGTCTCCAGCCGCATCATCAGCGCGATCAATTCCTCCAAGCGCTGTTGTGGGTCGGCGTCAGCCGTCGCTACCTTGTCGAGCGCGTGCGCCTCTGCCGGCCTTTTAGTCATCGATCGTTGCGCCCATTGGATTGCTACGGATACTCGTGCAGCGCTGGATGCCCTGCCGGATGGTCGGACACGGGTGCCGCAGCGATCGTTCAGTCGACTCTCAAACATACCGCTGCAGCATCATGATGGCAAGCAATCGCCGGCGTGAACGTTCTGCACGCCTGAGTTGCATTCTTACAACGACGCCGCCGGCGCCGCGTGCAATCGCTTGAATCTACGGGCCGCGCCGATGGCACATTGGTTGCACCTATATGCATAGCGCCTAACGAAGCGCGCTGCAAGCGGTGCGAGCCGCATGGCATGCCAATGAACTCAGGAGATATCCATGTACAAGCTAACCTGCAAGATCGCCACGCTGGCTCTGTGCGCGGGCATAAGTGCCGCCGCACTGGCCGCGACGAGCGCGGAGGAATACAAAGCGTCTTTGCTGCGAACGGACGCGGATTATCGCGTCGCACGCGAAAAATGCGACGCGATGGCGGGCACGACGAAATCGATTTGCGTCGCTGAA
This sequence comes from Betaproteobacteria bacterium, assembly GCA_039934195.1. GTDB lineage: Bacteria > Pseudomonadota > Gammaproteobacteria > Burkholderiales > SHXO01 > SHXO01. The sequence continues at coordinate 13,021 of JBDTMS010000004.1, read as the reverse complement.
AGCAAGGCCGCCGAAAAACGCGCCAAAGCCGATGCAGAGGCCACTTACAAAAATACCGATCGCGCGCGTTACGACGCGCGGATTGCCGGCGCCGAAGCCGATTACATGGTGGCAAAAGAGCGCTGTCAGGAGAAAGCTGGCAATGCGCGTGATGTCTGCGTGCAGGAAGCCAAAGCCAATCTCGAGCGTGCACATGCGGACGCTTCGGTAGCAGCCTCGGACGCAAAGACCACACCGTCTGCGCAGGCCGTGCAAGGCGGCAGCGAAGATCGCGGTCCCGCGGTCGGCGAACAGCAGGCGACACGGGCGCAGTGCGAGAATCTAACGGGCAATGCGCGTGACGAGTGTCTGACCGAAGCCGACGCCGGTGAAGGCCGAAAATAATCGCATCAAAAGCGCAACAGGGTAGGAGCGCGATGCATGGCGATGCGCAGCGCGTTGTTATCCGTCCGGTGCTTCAACACTCGATGAGGCCAGAATATCGCGATGGCTGCCCGACCGATACAAGACCCGCCCGCGCCGGGTGAATCGCCGGTGCCGATGCAAGATCCCGACGTCGTTCCCGAGGATGCGCCCGAACCGTTGCCCGAGCCCTCGCCGGTTCCACCGGATCCGCCGCCGCGAATTTCATCGCCCGGCGTTGCATCGTGCGACAACGAGTTTCTGCACATGGTGCGCGCTGAGGCTGGTGTGCTGGCGTTCCCCGCATGAGCGCACTTTGTCCGATCGATTGCGCGCCGTGCCGAGATCCCGAATGCAGGGTCGAGGGCTGCAAACGCAGCGGCGAAGCCGCGCTGTTCGCGTGCGTGGAGTGCGGCAGCTTGCTCGCCTCGCATCGCCTGCTGCTCTGCATCGATTGTCTGCATATCGAAATGCCTGCGACCATCTTCGCGCACTCGCAGCGCTAAACTTATCCAGGGAGTGATGACGGATGCCGCGTGTTTTGTGGAAAGGCGCGATCAGCTTCGGCCTGGTGAATATTCCGGTCGGTTTGTACTCGGCGGAAAAGCGCAATGAGCTGAGCTTCACCATGCTCGATCGGCGTGACATGTCCCCGGTCGGATACAACCGCATCAACAAAGAAACCGGCAAAGACGTGCCGTGGGATCAGATCGTCAAGGGTTATGAATACGAAGAAGGCAAATACGCGGTGATGAGCGACGAGGATTTTCGCGCCGCCAATGTCCGTGCGACGCAAACAGTCGACATCTTAAGCTTCGTGGAAGCGCAGGAAATCCCCTTCACCTTGTTCGAGACGCCGTACTACCTGGCGCCTGATAAGCGCGGCGAGAAAGGCTATGCGCTGTTGCGCGAGATCATGCAGCGCGCGCGCAAGCTCGCGATCACGCAGGTGGTAATCCGCACGCGGCAATACCTTGCCGCAATGATCCCGCTCGGCAATATGCTGGTGCTCAACACGCTGCGCTATCCCGACGAGATGAAGCCCGGCAAAGATCTCGATCTGCCCGGCGAATTGAAGGGGATGAAGGTCAACGAGCGCGAGATCGACATGGCGATGAAGCTGGTCGAAGAGATGACCGAGCCGTGGAAGCCGAGCCAATATCACGACACTTATCGCGAAGACATCTTGGCGCGCGTGCACGAGAAAATCAAAGCCGGCGAAACCGAAACGATCACCGAAGCGACAACGGAAAACGCGCAACCGCGCAGCGCGCAGGTCATCGACCTGATGGCGCTGCTCAAGCGCAGTGTCGAACAGAAGGGCCGCAAACATGACGACGACAGCGAGAACAAGAACAGCGGCGGCGCCGCCAAGAAAGCGCCGCACCCCCCAATCCGCAAGTCGAGCGCAACAAGCAAAGCCGGCGCCGCCCCCCGCAAAGCCGGCAAAGGCGTCAGCGCAACCAAGAAAGCCGGCAGCGGCAAAGACACAAGCAAAGCCGCAAGCGGGCAGCAGCGCAAGCGCGCGTGACGGCGGCTCCGCGGACGCGCTGCAACGCTATTACGACAAGCGCGACTTCAGCGTCACACCCGAACCACGCGGCAGCGTAGGCGAGGCCATCGGCGGCAACGGCCGCTTCGTCGTGCAGAAGCATGCGGCACGGCGTCTGCACTACGACTTTCGCCTCGAGTTGGATGGCACGCTGAAAAGCTGGGCGGTGCCGAAGGGTCCGAGCCTCGATCCTGGCGAGAAGCGTCTGGCCGTTCACGTTGAAGATCATCCGCTCGAATACGGCAGTTTCGAAGGCGAGATACCGGCGAAGCAGTACGGCGCTGGCAAGGTCGTACTCTGGGACGACGGCACCTGGCAGGCGAAAGGCGATGCAGCAGCGGATTACCGCGCCGGCCGGTTGAAATTCGAGTTGCGCGGACACAAGCTGCACGGCGGCTGGAATCTCGTGCGCATGCGCAAACCGGCGGCGGATGGCAAAGAAAATTGGCTGCTCATCAAAGAGCGCGATGACGAAGCACGTAGCGACGGCGAAGCGGAGATCACCGTACTGGCGCCGCGCAGCGTGGCGAGCGGGCGCCTGCTGGAGGAGATCGGTGGGCCGGACGCGTCGACGTGGCAATCCAACCGCGGCGACGGCGCAAAAGACGACAACCCCCGCGATGCGCAGAAAGACGACGCCGGCGACGGCAAGGATGCCGACCAGAAACCCGGTCACGGCAAAAAATCTGATCACGACAAAAAATCCGCCGCGCGCACGCATACACCGCCACGCGAGCAGCGCGACCTCGGCGTCGAGTCCGCGTTGCCCAAGATGATCGAGCCGCAGCTTGCGACTTTGGTGTCACACGCACCGACCGACGCGGGCTGGGTTTACGAGATCAAGTATGACGGCTATCGCATGCTGACGCGGCTGGCGCATGGCAAGGCGCGCGTGTTCACGCGCAACGGCCACGACTGGACCGATCGCGTGCCGGCTCTGGCGCAGGCGATGCAGACACTGCCGGTGAGTGAAGCGTGGCTCGATGGCGAGATCGCGGTGCTGGATGCCGAGGGCAAGTCGAGTTTTCACGCTCTGCAAAAAGAGCTGAGCGAGGATGCCAAGGGCGCGCCGATCTGCTACTACCTGTTCGATTTGCTGTATCTGGATGGTCGCGACGTGCGCGCATTGCCGCTCATTCAACGCAAAGCTCTGCTTGCCAAGTTGCTATCCGATGCACCGGCCAGCGCGCTCGTTCGGTTCAGCGAACACATCGACGCACCCGGCAAAGCGTTTCACGAGCAAGCGTGTCTGCATGGATTGGAAGGCGCCATCGGCAAGCGCAGCGAGGCGCGCTACATCGCCGGTCGCAGTCGCACCTGGATCAAATTGAAATGCCGGAACCGGCAGGAGTTCGTGATCGCCGGTTACACCGATCCGGCCGGCGCGCGCAAGGGCATCGGCGCACTGCTGCTCGGCGTGCACGACGCGCAGGGCGAGTTGCGCTTCGCCGGAAAAGTCGGCACCGGTTTCGATGAAACGCTGTTGCGCGACTTGGGCGAGCGGCTCGGCGCGATGGCGCAGAACCGCTCGCCGTTCGATGATCCGCCCAGCCGCCAAGCTGTGCGCGGTGCGCACTGGGTGCGCCCCGAGCTGGTAGCGGAAGTCAGCTTCACCGGCTGGACCGGCGACAACATTGCACGCCAGGCATCGTTCGAGGGCTTGCGCGAAGATAAACCGGCCGAGGGCGTGGTGCACGAAAGCGCAGAAAGTCCAGCCCGGAGCGCCGACGCGCGCGGCGATGAAACCGAAGCGGCACCAACACCGAAGGCGAACCCGCGCGCCGCGCGCAACGCCGTCTCTGCGCCGGAGGTTGCGGGTGTGGTGTTGAGCAATCCGGACCGCGTCATGTATCCGAGCGAGGGGTTTACCAAGCTCGACATCGCGCGCTATTACGAAGCCGTCGCCGAATGGATCGTGCCGCATCTGCAGGGCCGGCCGCTGTCGCTGGTTCGCTGCCCCGCCGGTTCGCGCGGACATTGCTTCTTTCAAAAGCACATGCACGAAACGATGCCGGATGAGCTCACGCCGATCGAGCTCGAGGAATCCGACGGCACCGGTACTTACGTCATTGCAAACGACATCTCAGGCGTGGTGCGCCTGGTGCAGCTCGGCGTGCTCGAGTTGCACACCTGGGGCTCGAGTCAATCCGACCCCGCTTTGCCAGACCGAATCATCTTCGATTTGGATCCCGACCCGGCGCTGCCTTGGAATCGCGTGATCGAAGCCGCGCATCTGGTGCAATCGCTGCTGCAGGAGCTGGGGCTCGAGTCGTTTCCGAAGACGACCGGCGGCAAAGGCTTGCATCTGGTTCTGCCTTTGCAGCGGCGGCATTCTTGGGACGAAGTGAAAGGATTTTCGCGCGCCGTTGCCGAGCATCTGGCACGCGTGCTGCCAGCGCAGTTCACCGCCGTGATGACGAAGACCAAGCGGGAGGATAAAGTCTACGTCGACTATCTTCGCAACGGCCGCGGCGCGACCGCGATTGCTGCGTTCTCGACGCGAGCACGGCCGGGTGCGACGGTGTCGGTGCCGCTCGACTGGTCCGAAGTCGAAGAAGGCACCCGCTCCGATCACTTCAATATAGCCAACGTCCCCGCGCGCCTTGCGAAGCTGCGCGCCGATCCGTGGGCACGCTATTGGACGCTGAAACAGTCGATCACTGCAGAGATGAAACGCAAGCTCGGTATCACGGACGCCGGAGCCTAGGCGAGCGGACCAGACTATGGGACTTCAAGCGCCGGCGACTTTCTTGCGATTCGCTTCCGGCTTATCGTCGTCGTCTTTGTATTTGATTACCGAAATCGTGCCGCTGGGCTCCATATAACAGCGCTTCACCTGCGCGAGCTTGTCGATACCCTGCTCGCGCAATTGGCTCATCAGCTCGTCGGGAGAAATGAATTCCCGGCGTAAGTTGCGCCGCTGCATCTCGCCGTTCTTGATCAGCAACAGTACCGACGGCTCCGCAAACCGGCGAAATCTCGCGGAACGAAAGCTCAAGAAGTCCACCACGATATTCCAAAACATCAGCGTTGCGACCAGAATGCACCCGTCGGTCACCGAAGTGTATTCGCCGGCCATCGCGTTCTGTGCCGCATCGGCGACGATCACCAGTAACAAGACGTCGCCGATACCGATGCGCCGACGTCGCGGCGTACGACGAAGCGAAACATCATGAACAGGAAGATGTACATTGCCGTGCCGCGCACGATCAACTCGGCAGGGTGGATCGACAACCCGAACAGCTCGCTCCAATCGACCATGGGTGCCTCTCAGAAATCACGATGGCCTATGCTACAGCGTCGTCGCAACCACGCCGCGAGTCATTGCGATCGCGGAAATAGCGCGCGAGGGCATTCCGGCGCGCCGGTTCGCTCAGCCAGTGGGGCCCGTAATTCTAACGGGGCGCGGTCAAAGCGCTCAAATAACATGTCGGGCGATGTCAGACGATCACCGACGACGCAATCAGAGAGAGACCGATGCAGCCCGGTAGCAGGCTCAGTTACAGTTCAGTTGCCTGCTGAATTTCCGTCGCGAGAATAGCGACGTGCACTTCTACCTCCCCGGGTCGGCGCTATCGAGCGGTGGGAATTCAGCAGCATTCGGTTGTTCTCAACAATCGCGCCTCATCTCCCTTCTTGCTTTGCTTCGATTGCCCCCAATTGTCATGCGCCGAATTGCGGCCGATAATCCTACTAGCGAACTAATCCCGTACAGGTTCCGATCAATTTAAACTCGCCGGTAACTTATGTGGACGCAAATTAAAAACGATTGGGAGCAGATGAAGCACTCTGTGCAGACGCGCTGGGATCGCCTCTCGGCTGCCGACATCGACGCGATCAATGGTGATCGCGCCGCGCTCTGTAATAGACTCCAGGCAAGCTATGGCCTGAATTCGGAAGACGCGAACGGCGAAGTCATGCGGTGGGAAAATCAGTATTGCGCAGATCCGCACCGGGCATCGACTGCGGACGACGCTCGGGCGGAGGAGCTCACTCGCATCGCGGACAGTAAGGAGCTACTGCAATACAGCGGCGGCTATGCAGACGATGAGACGGTACCGGAATTACCGAAGGAAACGCCGGGCAATTAGCTGGGACCCGGCAATCTCCGGACCCAATAATCCAGGGACCGAGCGTTCCAGGGGGACTATAGGGCGGGATCACACAGCGGAAGAATTACACGGCCGGCGAACAAGACCTCGAAGCAATTCACGCGCGGCCGTAACAGCACGCGTCAAACGCCCGTCCGTTACCGCGGCGCACCCACCCTCGACGCGCCGACACCTATCACGCCACATTTACCACGGCGGCACTTATCAAACGGCGGCGCTGCGAGTGACAGGGTCCGGCGTGGCGACTTCGGGTACGTTTCCGCCTTCGCCTTCCCATCGCTTCACCTCATCGCGCGCGAGGTGTCTCTCGTGCTTTTGATTTGATTTCGAACGCAAGACTAACCACGCGCCCAGCGCAAATCCCACTCCGAGTAATGCCTTCATTGGTTTCTCCTGCTTGTGCTCATGGACTGAGTGTTATCGGGTCATTCGGCCCAGAAGTGTAGAGCAACGGCATTCGGCCAGCCATCGGACAAGCGCCTTATCTGACGTCGGCGAAAGCTTACGTACATGCAGCGCGTCGAAGGAGACCGCATACCCGGGGTAGAAGTTACATGCCGGTTGGAAGAAACACCGTAGAGGATGTTGCGCCCTAGCCTAGGCTCTATGAATATACGCGTTTTTATTCCTGGAATGGGTGGCACGGCGCCTGCTGCTCTTGGCACGAACGACAGATTTTGCGCGCCGTACCAGATCGCCGAGAGCAGGATATAAAAGCTGCGAGGAGGCCATGTGAGAGGATTTTCGGTGTTGCACTACGCCGTAGTGTTTTTCGTCGTGGCGCTGATCGCTGCGGTGTTTGGTTTCAGCGGCATCGCGGCGGGCGCAGCGGAGATCGCTAAAATTCTATTTTTTCTTTTCATCATCGTTGCTGCAGTGATGCTCCTGTTTGGCTTAATCAGCGGCCGCGACGATGTCTAACCGAATACTTACGTACTGGAGATCGATATGAGTTTATTTTCACGCGCCGAGAACCTGGCCGACAAGGCCAATTTACAAGGCGAATTTCAGAGCTTTGTTTCCGACATCGACCGCGTTGTAAAGGGTTTGCAGCAACTCGCCAGCGGCGGCGTGTCGAGTGCGCGTTCGGAACTTGAAGACCGCGTATCGCGTGCCAAATCCATCCTTGCCGATACCGGGCGTAGCGCCACGGACTCCGCCACGCGCGCGCGCGATTCGATGGAAGGCTACGTTACGGAGAGGCCCTGGGTAGCGCTTGGCGCTGCGATTGCCATCGGCGCAGTCGTCGCCGTGCTGCTAACCCGCCGCGGTGGCAAGTAACGCCGCGATCCTGACGATGGAATTCTACAGCGCCACCGTGAACGCAGCGGGCTGCAGATGCAAGAAAATTGCAGGTTTGATTAAGTAACCTCCCCTCGGCGGCTGTTGCCTAATTGCACAGCCGCCATTTTTCGCGCCGGCCGCCGCCTTTTCCCACTTAGTTAGTCGGCGAATAATTGGTCGGCGAAGCATCGCGACCGGCGCACGGGCAATTCGCACTGTGCGAAGTGGGGTTTGACAGGCGCCCACCGCAGGGCAGACCGCGCCCAGACCGGGGGTACACAACAGATCGAGCTTAGGCGATCGGTGTTACAGGCGACTCGACCGATATGTTGTCGGCAACCCGATCTACCGCATAGGGCTCAGGGGGCGATGCACTTTTGCTCGCTGCGCGGGAGGCGCCGATCGTCGTCGCCAACCAGACGGCGGGCCCGCTGCGCGAAAACTTCAACACGACGCGAAGCGCATCGGTAATTACGGCGAACAATCTACCCGCTGGTGAGGGCTGGTGCGGTCGACTGGATTGGGTCAACGATCCGACAATGTATCCGACACCGGTCGCCGCCAGCAACATGCCTGGCGACGCAACTTTTGCCCGCACGGCTGCGCTCAGCAGCGTTTTGTGTGCGTGCAAACGGAGACGGTGATACTGAATGCGTATCTCGGCGCTGGCGATTTCCAGGTCGAGGCTCGCATGTGGATGTGTACTCATCGCGCAGCTCCGGTGGGTTGCGCGTGCACGCGCGGGTCGACGCGATCCGCTGTGCTCGGTGATTGCCTCTTCAAAGCGCGTAACGTTGCAGCGAACATCATTTCTCCCGCTAGCCGGCGGATCCAGAAGACCACGATCCCTGCTATGACGAGATTTAGCACCGCCATAGCCACGAAAGCCTGCGGCCAGCTCGCGCCGTGATCCACCCATAAGCTGGCGATCGCGGCAACTAGCGCAAGCCATGCGGTCACCACCAGCACCGCCGTGAAAATACCTGCGACCACCATGCGAATCAAACTGCGGCCCGCGCGCTGCGCCTCGAGGGCGACGAGCAATAAATGTTCGTATGCGAGCGAACCAGCTTCCTGAACCAGCGAACGAAGCGTTGCCCCCAGAGCGACATCGGGTGCGGCGCCGTGGCTTGTCGCCTCTGCCCGCGCGTTTGCTGCTGCAGCGCCGAGGTCGTGCTCTGGGGTCATTGCCATTGTCACCGACTCCCTTACGGTGTTGCGTTAACGCGCGATACGGCTGAGCAAGAAACCGGCAGCCAATGCGATCGCCAATGCGGTAATCGGCTTTTCACGCACGTAGTCACGTGCGCTATCGAGCGCCTGATCTTTCATTGCGAGCATGTCTTCGCTTTTCACGCCGAGCGAAGATGCTGCCGTGTTCGCCGCCGCAGCGATACGATCGACTGCCTGATGCGCGCCGCTGGCGATTTTATCTACCGTTGCCGCAGCATTTTGCGTGACGGCAGCTGCTGAGCCGGTTCCGCTACCAATACGGTCCGTGCTGCTAGTGGCTGGATCCTGCCATGTGGAACCTGTGCTTGGGGTTGCCATTTCTTCCTCCTGGATGAGCTGTGAAGCAAAGCGTGACGCCGGGATGTCGGCGCACGACGCAATGCAATCGCTATGCCCACCGTTTCCGCGTCCGATTCCTCTGGGAATTCATCATACGCGCGAGTATCCGTCGGCAATAACACATGTAGTTTCGACCGAAGCTGTGTAATTTATTCCGCCGAATTGATCGCTCGATGTATCGCGCGTACCGCCTCGCGACTTCGCCCTTCTGTGCGGTGTTTTGCGCATCACGCCATCCGAGAGTAGGACAAAGGCGGATAGCGCAGCATTCGCAGCGCTGATAACTTGTGGGGACTGTTGTTATGGACGTAGCCATGTCATCTGAGCGCGCATTGCGGGTTTATCTGGTCGAGGATTCGGCGGTGCTGCGTGCGCGGCTAACCGAGTCGCTTGCCAACCTCGCCACCGTCGAGATCGTTGGCACCAGCGACAACGAAATCAGTGCAATCGCCGAGTTGCCGGAAACCCGTTGCGATGCAGTTGTGCTCGACTTGCAGTTGCGGCAAGGCAACGGTTTCAACGTGCTGAGGGCGATCCGCCAGGCGGACGGGCCCGACCGCCGCACCACCGTCATCGTTCTTACCAATTACGCCTTCGCGCTATATCGGCATCGCTGTCTGGAGGCGGGCGCGGATTACTTCTTCGACAAGGCGCAAGACTACGAACGGCTGCCGGAAATCCTTAATCGCGTTGCCGAACAGCGGATGTCTCACAACCCCGACTGATCGCTTCGGCGCAATAAACCCAGTCGCGGGATCACGTACACCGGGGTCATGTGCACCGGGGTCATGTAACATTGGGGTCATAACCCTGGGGTGATAGCCGCCGCGGCCACGCCTGCGCAATGTCCAAATGCGAGTCGACCGGGCAACCGACTCGGCGGCCCATACTTCCGTCTCAGAATTTAGACATGCCCGATCCCGACTCACTCGCGTGGGGTGCAGCGTCACCATCTGATAGCGCGTTAGCTTCGTTGGCGATCGGTACCCAGACCTTCGCCGTGGTTCCCGCACCGGGCTGGCTCTCGATCTCGAACCTACCTTCCATCGCAATCACGCGTTGACGCATGCTGGCGATGCCGTGCGCGCTCGGGTTCAGTTGCCGGTCCGCAGCGAGTCCGATACCGTCGTCTCGTACGGCAAGCGTCAGCGCATGTTCACTTCGTGCCAGCTCGATCCACACGCTGGTTGCCTTCGCATGCCGCACGATATTAGTTAGCGCCTCCTGCACGACACGAAACAAGGCGATCGCCATCGCCGGCGGGACAGCGTTCTGGGCTTCGTCCGCAATCGCGACATTGCAGGTCAGGCCGCTGCGCTCTGCCATCTGTTCGGCATACCAGGTGATCGCGGCAGCCAAGCCGAGGTGATCTAGAATCGCCGGGCGCAAATCATCCACCAGCCGTCGCTTCACTTCCACACCTTCGTCCATCGCAGCCAGCGCGCGCGCCAATTTTTCCGCCGCTTCCGGGTGCGCAGCCTTGATTCGGTTCGACGCCCACGAGACGTCCATCTTCGCGGAAACCAGCAAGCTGCCCATCTCGTCGTGGAGCTCGCGCGCGAGCCGCGCGCGTTCGGCTTCCTGCACGCGCTGCAAGCTGGTCGACAGCGCAGACAATTCGGCGGTGCGGTTGCGCACCTCGCGCTCCAGCGACTGCTGATACTCTAGCAAGCGCTGTCGAGTGGCCTCACGCTCGCGGCCATCGTGGCGCGCAACAGCGTACAGCAGAGTCAGGAGAACGATATTGAAGGCAGTGATCGCTGCCATCGCGAATCGGGACGTGGCGACGTCGCGATCCCAGACATAAATCCGCTCGATCAAATCGGCTTGCTCTTTGTCCTGAATCGCATCGATCTCAACCCGAATACGCCCGGTGGTCAGGCGTCCGATGTGCGTCCGGCTGAGCTCGCGCGCGGCCGGTCCTCCGCGCGCTTTGTAGAGCGCAAACGCCGCATCGAGTTGCTCCAGACGCGTCGCGATCAGGGCGGCCAGCCGCTCGACATGCGCCAGCTCCTGCATGTCGTCCGAGCATAGCGCGTGCAGTCGCATGAGCTTCGGTGCGAGCTTTGCAGACGCAGTGATATACGGTTCGGCGTATTCGGTTTCTCCGGTGAGGAGGAGGCCACGCTGCGCGGCTTCGGCGCCGATTAAAAGCCCTTCGATCTCGCTGGCCAGCGCCAGCGTTTCCTGCGTTTCGCGAATCGAGGCGTTGGCCTGCGTCAGCCGGAGATGACCGACTTCCGACAGTACGAGAACGCCGATAGAAATCGCAATGCCGGCGATGAGCGGAATCAGTAGCTTCTTGCCGGCGGAAACACGCATGAAAGTGATCGCCCGAGCAGGCAGTCGAACCGGAGTGAGCGCCGCGTACTTGTCACCATCTCGCGACGTACGCTGTAGATTTGGACGAATATACGATACGTGCCCCACCGGCACAAGGACACGTCCTGCATTGGCGATCCGACGTGCCGATATTAAGAACTGGTCGCGCAGCAATTTTGCCTGGTGCACAGTATCCCGATGGTCGATCCGGTGATGGTAGGGTAAGCATGCTGATTCGAACAACACCCATTCGAGCACACGATTGGAACAATGACGGCTGGGCACGGCGTTCGGGCGCGCGCGTTTCAATGCATGCTCGATTTAAGCTCCACGTCCGTCGCGGCCGACGCCATGTCGATCTTTTGCGCGCGATGTGATGCCGGCGCCATCGTGATCTGCGCCCCATCTCCATGCTGATCCCTGCGCCATGGCTGCTGCGGCTGCTGGCCGCGTGGCTGGCGTTTTCCGTCATCGTATCGATCTGGCCGATGCTCACTGCAGCGTGGATCGCCGCCAGTGTTGCGGCGCTTGCCGTAGTCATCGCCGACGCGTGGTTGACGCGCCGAACCTTACACCTCGAAGCGCGCCGCACGCTCCCCTACTCGGCCCCGCTGGGCGGTTGGATCGACGTTCGCATTCGTCTGAGCAACGCCGGCCGGATCCCGGTCACGTGCACTGCGTACGATCACCATCCTGCGCAGTGCGCCATCGAAGGGCTTCCACGTCGACACACGATTGCCGCCGGAGGCTGGTTCGAATTCGCTTACCGGCTGCGGCCGACGAGCCGCGGCGACCTGACTTTCGACACGCTGGAGTTGCGCACGCAGTCGCCGTTTGCGCTCTGGCAACGGCGCATGCGCGTCGGTGCCCGGGCCACGCTGCGGGTGTATCCGAACTTCGCGGCGCTGGCGCGCTATGCGCTATTCGCCACCGACAACCGCCTCTCGCAGATGGGGGTGCTGCAACGTCGCCGGCGCGGCGAAGGCGTCGACTTCGACCAGTTGCGCGAATATCGCGAGGGCGACAGCCAGCGCAAGATCGATTGGAAAGCGAGCCAGCGGATGCAGAAATTGATCTCGCGCGACTATCGCGACGAGCGCGATCAACAAGTTGTGTTCCTGATCGACTGCGGCCGTCGCATGCGCGCACAGGACGATGACTATTCGCATTTCGACCATGCGCTGGATGCCACGCTGCTGCTCGCACACGTCGGCGTGCGGCAAGGCGATGCGGTCGGTTTGCTGACGATGAGTGGGCCGCACGTATGGCTCGCGCCGCGCAAGTCGCAGGCGATGGTGAACCTGATGCTGAATCACACTTACACACTGCAGCCGAGCCTGTTGACGAGCGACTATTACCAGGCAGCAGTCGAGTTGTCGCGCCGGTTGAAGAAGCGCGCGCTGGTCGTGCTCGTCTCGAATTTGCGCGACGAAGACGACGACACGCTGCTGCCGGCATTGCGCCTTTTGCAGAAACGCCATCTCGTGCTGTTCGCCAGTTTGCGCGAGCGCACGGTGGACGACACCATCAACGCGCCGGTGGAGGACTATGAACATGCGCTCACGCATGCGGCCGCCGTCGAATATCGCGTTCGGCGCGAAGCCGCCTTCCGCCGGCTCAAGCAGGGCGACGTCGTTTGCCTGGATGTCCCACCGCAACGCCTCGCGATGGCGCTGGTGAATCAATACTTAGACATCAAGCGTAGCGGCCAGCTGTGATCGGCTAGGGAAGCTCTGAACAAGTCTTGCGAGCGCGACTGGGGTGATTTGGGCCGAGG
>JBDTMS010000003.1:0-24848 GCA_039934195.1 Betaproteobacteria bacterium | reverse complement strand
CTCACGCAAAGCGAGGCGCGGTTGAACATGATTTCATCGCAACTTGGCGGGAATCATCCCGACGTTCAAAGGTTGCGGGCGGATATCGGTACCCAACGCCAGAAGATTGCGGACGAGATCAACAATGTGGCAGCCGGGATAAAGAACAATCAGCGCATTGCGGAGCAACGTGAGGCGGAGCTCAGGCAACGCGTGGCAACCCAAAAAGCCAGAATGCTGGAGCTGAACAAAGGACGCGACGATATGTCGGTCCTGATTCGAGAAGTCGATAGTGCACAGCGGGCGCTGGACGCGGGCAATTCGCGCTTTACCCAGGAAAATCTGCAAAGCCGCTCAAGCCAAGCCAACGTGATGGTGCTGAGCGCTGCCGTGCCACCGCTGGGCCCTCGTTTTCCGAAGCCGATGCTGAATATTGCGATCGGAATATTGGTTGGACTCTTTCTGGGTATTAATCTAGCGCTGTTGCGCGAGGTGATGGATCGCCGAGTCCGCTCAAGTGATGACATCAAGGACATCATCGACATTCCGGTCGTCTGCGTTCTGGAACGAACACGTTCGCTACCGAGAATTCGGCGGAAGCGGTGGACCCGACGCCGATCGTTGCCTGAGCCGCAAGGAGCTTGACAGGTGCGAATGGACATGCCGATCCAAACCGACATACCGAACGTCGTTTCCGCCAAGGGCCCGGTCAGCAGCAACCAGATCGGCGCACTTCTCATCGATGCCGGAAGCATCCTTCCGCAAGACGCCGAGCGGATACTTCGCTACGCGAAAGAAAAACGCCTTCGCTTCGGCGATGCCGCGATCGCGCTGAAGCTCGTCACGCGCGAAGAGATCGACCGGATGGTCGCGTTTCAGTTCGACTATCCTTATCTAATGCGCGGCGAGAGCGCAGTGTCGGCGGAAGTAGTCGCGGCGTATCTTCCGTTCAGTCGTCAAGTTGAGGCATTCCGCGCATTGCGCAGCCAGTTGCTGTTGCGTTGGTTCGGCGATGACGCCGAGCGTCGTAGCCTTTCTGTGTTGAGCCAAGACCGCGGGGATGGGCGCAGCTATCTGGCAGCGAATCTCTCCGTAGTCTTCTCGCAACTCGGCGAGCGAACTTTGCTGATCGACTCCGATATGCGGCACTCCCGACAGCATGAGATTTTCGGCCTGTCGAATTCAGTTGGCTTCTCAACTCTGCTGGCCGGCCGAGCCGGGCCCGAGAGTATTCACCGCGTTCCGTCGTTCGTATCGCTGTCCGTACTCCCGGCCGGGCCATTGCCTCCCAATCCGCAAGAGTTGCTCAACCGTCCCATCTTCGGACAACTACTGGAACACTGGCGCACGCAGTTCGACGTGATTCTTTTCGATACGTGCGCGACATCCGCCGGCGCTGACGCGCAACTCATCGCGGCCAAGGTCAAAGGCGCACTGGTTGTAACCAAAACGCATAAGAGCAAGATCTCCGAACTGCGGACCTTATGTGAGGATCTGGTCAGCAGTGGCGTTTCGCTGGTCGGCGCCGTGGTCAGTCAATAATTCAGCGAAGAACATCTCCATGTCTTCTGTCTTAGGCGTGCAACGGACCGAGCAAGGGAAATCTTATTCCGTCCTGCGCTGGGCTCCCGTGGTATTCGGGCTGGTGCTCATGTACATCCCCACATACCTGAATATGTGGACGCATTACTGGTCGCGCGAGGACAACGCACATGGGCCAATTATCGTGGCCGTGGTGGCATGGTTGATATGGCGAAGGCGCGAGGTGTTACTTGAGGGGCCACGTGATGTTCGTCCCGTTGCCGGCGGGCTTTTGATATTCGCCGGCCTAGTTCTGTATGTGATCGGCCGTTCGCAGGACTTCGCGCAGCCCGACACCTTTTCGCAGGTGCCGCTGTTGCTCGGGTTGATATTGGCGTTGCAAGGTAAGCGCGCATTTCGCACTCTGCTATTTCCGATCGCCTTCTTAACGTTGTCGGTTTCACTTCCTGGTGCGACGCTCGATGCGTTTCTGGTGCCTCTCAAGGAAGTCGTATCGTCGATCGTCGAAAACATTCTTTACTGGACCGGGTACCCGATTGCGAGAGCCGGCGTGGTTTTGAACATCGGGCCTTACCAGCTGTTGATAGCAGACGCATGCTCGGGCCTGAACTCGATGATTGCGCTGACGTGTGTCGGTCTGTTGTTTGTTTACCTCACGCGGCCGCCCAACATTGCGCACAGTGCAATCCTGCTTGCGTTCGCACTGCCGATCGCATTCGTCGCGAACGTCCTGCGTGTGCTGACGCTGGTTCTGGTCACTTATTATTTCGGCGACTCCGCTGGCCACGCATTCCACGACTACGCGGGCTATGCCGAAATCATATTTGCGTTTGGCGTGTTTTTTCTCCTGGACGCGATCTTGATGCGTGTCTTGCCGAAGAAGCCTATCAAGCCGCAGGTACCCTTCACGCCAAACGAAATACGTCCGACATCAGATCGAGGTATGAATCCGTGATAAAAGATTGGCGTTTCATAGCTATTGGATTGATTTTGGCCGGCGCATGGGGACTTGCGTTTGCCATGCATCCGACTCCTGTCGTTGAAGTTGGGGCAGTCGACTTCCCAAAACAGATTCCCGAGCATTTCGGAGACTGGAAAGAAGTACACAGCGCTTTAGTACAAATGGATTTAGCGCCGCGTGCCGAAGATGGAACGCAAGAAGCGGATATGGCATGGCCGTACGATAAAACGCTGTCCCGCACGTATATGAGAACGGATGGCGAAGTAATCATGCTGGCATTGGCATGGGGGAGTAAGCAGCGGCAAGAAATCAAAGTCCATCGTCCGGAGCTGTGTTATGCAGCTCAAGGGTTTCAGGTTTTACAGACGGAGCGCGTACCTCTACAGTTAAGCGCGACCAAGCAACTGAACGCGACGCGTTTGGTCACCCGGAGCCAATCCCGATCGGAGCTAGTTACCTACTGGATTCGGATCGGCGACAAGATTAGCGGTGGCGGTGTGCAAACCAGACTGGGAATTCTCGCAGAAGGACTCAAAGGCCGAATTCCGGACGGTATTCTCGTTCGCGTATCGCAAGCGGGTGCGCTCGGCGGTATCGATGCCGCTAAGAGCTATGCGGTTCAAGAGGCGTTCATGAGAGATCTTATCGATCATGTCGATCCTTTCACCGTTGCTTTGCTCACCGGCTCGCAGTCAGCGCGCTGAGAGAGTAGTGCGGACAGCAGCGGAGCTCGATTCGCCGTCCGGGCACCTAACAAAAGTCGGGCACCTGGCAAAAGTTGGGCACCTGGCAAAGTTCGATCGAAGTCCAAGACCGCTGACTCAAGCGCTTCGCCGCCCCCTGAAACCCGTTCTTCACAGCAATTGAGGCGATGAAAGGAATTATTCTGGCCGGCGGTTCTGGGACGCGCCTGTATCCGGTCACGCAGACGGTGTCTAAGCAGTTGCTCCCGGTTTATGACAAACCGATGATCTACTATCCTCTGTCCGTGTTGATGCTTGCTGGTATCAGAGACATTCTGATCATTTCGACGCCGTCGGATACGCCTCGCTTTCAGCAGCTTCTCGGCAACGGCGGCAACCTCGGCTTGAACGTCTCTTACGCAGTTCAGTCCTCTCCTGACGGCTTGGCGCAGGCGTTTATTATCGGTGCAGACTTCATAGGTACCGACCGTTGTGCAATGGTGTTGGGCGATAACCTGTTTTATGGGACCGATCTCGTCAGCAAACTGGAGAAAGCGGCCCATCGTAACGATGGGGCTACGATATTCGCGTACCCAGTCAGCGACCCAGAGCGGTTTGGCATCGTCGAGTTGGACCAGAACGAGCGGCCGATCAGCATCGAAGAGAAGCCGGAGAAACCAAAATCACGTTATGCCGTGACTGGTTTGTACTTCTTCGATAACAAAGTTATTCAGCATGCGTCGTCACTGAAACCGTCCAAACGCGGAGAGCTCGAGATCACCGATTTGAACCAAATCTACCTCAATGCCGATATGTTGCACGTCGAAGTCCTCGGCCGGGGCACTGCGTGGCTGGATACCGGCACACCCGAGTCCCTGCTCGAGGCTGCATTCTTTATTCAAACCATCGAAAAGCGGCAAGGACTCAAAATTTGTTGTCCCGAGGAAATCGCGTACCGGAAAGGGTACATCACGGTCGAGCAACTCGAGGCGCTCGCGCGGCCTCTGGGGAAAAGCGAGTACGGCAGATATCTGCTGGACATCGCGCGCGGACGGCCGATGTGACCTCGACGTGTGCCGGCGTTCTCAATACGCGAACGTGTTTTCCTCAGCGCATTCGCAACGGACAGGTAGGAGGTTAGGTGAGCGCGTCTCCGATTAGATCGAAGGAGCAGTTTCTCGTATTCGGCGCGCCCGCCATCGAAGACGCGGAGATCCAGGAAGTTGTCGCGACCATGCAGACGGGCTGGTTAGGCACCGGCCCGAAGGTGGCGCAGTTCGAGCGCGATATGGCGAGCTACAAGAAAGCCTCGCACGCGATGGCCGTCAACTCCTGTACTGCGGCATTGCACCTGAGCATTCTTGCAGCCGGGCTGAAGCCGGGCGACGAAGTCATCACAACGCCGATGACTTTTTGTGCCACCGTCAATGCAATCATCCATGCCGGCGCTACTCCGGTTCTTGCGGACATCGATCCGCGAACGCTAAACATCGATCCGCGCGAAGTCGAAGCGAAAGTGACGTCGCGAACGCGAGCGCTACTTCCAGTTCATTTTGCGGGTCGGCCATGCGACATGGATGCGCTGATGGCAATCGCGTCTCGTCACAATCTCAAGGTCATCGAAGATTGCGCTCACGCAATCGAGACCGAATACCACGGCCGCCCGACGGGTACGTTCGGAGACTTCGGGTGCCTGAGTTTCTACGTCACGAAGAACATCGTAACCGGTGAAGGCGGCATGGTCCTCGCGGCTCGCGAAGAAGACGCGGCTCGCGTGAAGGTGCTCAGCCTGCACGGCATGACGAAGGATGCCTGGAAACGATTCAGCGACGAGGGATATAAGCACTATTCGGTGGTTGAGGCGGGCTTCAAGTACAACATGATGGATTTGCAAGCGGCCATAGGAATCCATCAGCTCAAACGCGTTGAGACGTATTGGAAGCGCCGGGAGGAAATCTGGAATAGATACAACGCGGCATTTGCCGGCCTTGGCGTCGAGCTTCCGGTAGAGCCCGAATTGAATACCCGACACGCCTATCATCTGTACACCGTGCTGGTCGATAAGGCGATTGCAGGAATCAGTCGAGACCGGTTTCTGGAGTCTATGACGGCTGAGAACGTCGGCGTCGGCGTCCACTATCTCAGTGTTCCGGAGCATCCGTACTATCAGGAACATCTGGGCTGGCGTCCAGAGCAATTTCCTCATGCCATGCGCGTAGGGAGATCAACCGTGAGTTTGCCGATTTCTGCGAAACTGACCGATGCAGATGTCAACGATGTTATCGATGCGGTGCGCAAGATACTGCGCCATCGATAACTGCGTAGCGTTATCCCGCGGGCGTCGTCGGTCGAGCCCAATGCTTCCATTCGGCGCGGTTGAAATGTGCTACGGCGATCGCCATTTGGCGCTGAAAACTTCGTCTTCGACTATCACTATGACAGTTCTCAGGCCACGGCTAATTCGTGCAGTTTCTCGCCGGCGCAAGCTCGACCATGTCTCATAAGAGCGCGGTCATATCGGGCGTGAAGTGGACATCCGTGTCGCACGTCGTCGGTAGAGCGCTGTCGTTGGCGACTAGTGTGCTGCTGGCCAGATTACTGGCTCCTTCTGATTTCGGTCTTATAGCGATGGCAATGGTCATCGTCGGTTTTGTCGATCTGTTCTCGAGTCTAGGTACGTCTGCGGCCGTCATTCAGAAGGAGACTTTGTCGAGCGAGCTGTTATCCAGTCTGTTCTGGTTCAACGTCCTATTCGGTCTCGCGGCTGCGGGTGTGCTATTCGCATTGGCGTCGACTACGGCAGGTTTTTACCGCGAACCTAGACTGACAGCGATCATGCACTGGCTTGCGTTGACACTGTTTCTGGGCGGGCTGAAGAGTGTTCCGCAGGCGGTGATGCAGCGGGAGCTCAGCTTTGAAAAGCTAGCCAAGCTCGAGATCGTAACCAGCTGCTTTAGCCTGATGGTCGGCGGTGGGGCTGCGTTGCTCGGAATGGGTGTCTGGAGCCTGGTCATTCAAACGCTGGCCGTAAACGCGCTGACAACCGTCCTTCTCTGGGTGTCCAGTAGCTGGCGGCCCCAGTTCGTTTGTCGCTGGGCTTTGTTAAAGAGCGTCGCCGGTTTTAGCTTGAATCTAACCGGCTACAACCTGTTTAATTACTTTGCGCGGAACGCGGATAATTTTTTGATCGGGCGTTTTCTAGGCGCTCAGAGTCTTGGCTACTATGATCTCGGCTACCGCCTGCTACTGTATCCACTGAGTGCAATCTCTGCAGTCGTCGGCCGGGTTGTTCTTCCTGCTTATGCCAGGATACAAAATGACAACGCGCAGCTTAGCCGCAGCTTCGTGAAAATGGCTGCGTCGATTGCATTGTTCAGCTTTCCGATGATGTTCGGATTGATGGCGATAGCTGAGCCATTCGTGCTGACCTTCTTCGGGCCAGCCTGGGTGCCAATGATTCCAGTGCTCACGATATTTGCTGCACTCGGTGCGATCCAATCCGTCCTGACGATGGTCGGCGCGATCTACCAAGCCAAGGGCAGAACTGATTTACTGTTGCGGTGGGGGATCTTTTCCGGCCTGCTCATCGTCGCATCATTCGTCGTTGGTCTGCACTGGGGTATCGTTGGAGTCGCGGCCGCATACGCTTTGACATCCCTGGCTCTGACTTATCCTTGCGTAGCGATTCCCTTCCGATTGATTGGACTGCCGGTCAAAGCGCTAAGTGTCGCGCTCTGGCCACCGATGGCTGCAACGTTGGTCATGCTCGTCGTCGTGTTGGCGCTCAAGGCGGCGTTGCCTCCTGCTGTTCTTCCCGCAGTGAGTCTCGCAATCCTGGTTCTGGCTGGAGCGGTAAGCTACGCGATCGCCACATGGTGTCTGAACCGAACGTATCTGCTAGAACTGCGAGCCACGTTTCGCCCTAAATCATGACCCAGTCCCGTTATCGTCGAGCCGTTACGGTGGTCCACTCGCTGACATCCTGGTTGGAGCAGACACAGACTTGGATGTTTTCGCAGTTGGCTAGTTTGCCGGCCGACATCCGATGCCACATCGTGTGCGAAAGCACGCAGAATCTGGATCAGTTTTATCTCCCCAACATTCATTCGCTGGATAGGGCGTCCAAGTTGCGAATAGCGTGGGACAGGTCGCTGCGAAAGCTAGGTGTGCGCGAGCACCTGCAATTTCTTTCCCAGCAGGCGCGTCGCAACTCGGCCGATATACTTCATTCCCATTTCGGACCTATGGCGTGGGCGAATATCGAAGTGGCGAAACAACTTCGTTTGAAGCACGTCGTGACATTTTATGGTTACGACGTCAATCACGTTCCGAGATCGGACCCGCGCTGGTATCCGCGTTATGCCGAATTATTCGAGCACATCGACCTGGTTCTGTGTGAGGGGCCGCACATGGCGAAGTGCATAGTCGCGCTAGGATGTCCTGACAGTAAAGTCAAAGTGCACCATCTAGGCGTGCTGCTCGATCGCGTAGTATTTCAGCCACGAACTTGGTCGGCTGGCGAGCCCCTACGCGTTCTGATCGCTGCATCGTTCAGAGAAAAGAAAGGCATTCCCTATGCGATCGAAGCGCTAGCGCAAATTCAGCACGAGGTCAGGCTAGAGATAACGATCGTTGGCGATGCGAGCCGCGAGTCGGTGCAAGATCAAGAAGAGAAGCAAAAAATTCTCGGCCTGATCGCAAAGCATGAATTGCAAGGCAAGGTGAAGCTGCTAGGATTTCAGCCGCATGCGGAACTGCTGGAGCAGGCTTACCGACATCACATTTATCTGTCTCCCAGCGTCACCGCGGGCTCCGGGGATACTGAGGGCGGCGCGCCGGTGTCCCTCATCGAGATGGCGGCGACCGGAATGCTCATAGTCAGTACCGTCCACTGCGATATCCCCGAGGTAGTCCAGGATGGCGTCAGCGGTCTGCTTGCAAAAGAGCGAGATGTGGATGGACTGGCAGCACGTTTGCGGTGGCTGGCGCAAAATCCAGAGGCGTGGCCGCGTATGCTCGGTGCAGGGCGCAAGCATGTAGAAACGCACTTCGACGCGGTTATCCAGGCGCAAGGCCAAGCCGCGACGTACCGTGCAATGCTGGAACCCGCTAGTGACCTCCCGCCCCGCACGTCATTACACTCAGCCCGCCCCAGCTTACGCACAAGGGCAGACGCGACCGAAGTGGACCGGTATTGATATCGTGTTTGTCTGTCGCAGCCGACTCATGCCGTTTGGCTGATGCTCGAGCTGCCGCCTCGCCGGACAATCAGGTACCCGAATGTGGTCAGCCAGGGCAGGGGATGCTTGATCAAAATGCGAGTGAATGCGTCTGAAAGTGCGCGCAACCCTGGGATGCGTTTGTAGTAGCTATGACCGAAAAAGCCTCGGTATTCGACAACATCGAGTCCCAGGTTTTTCAGTCTTTCGATTTGGCGCGCTGTGGGTCCTCTGCACCAGCTATAGTGCGCAGGAAATTTTGCATGCTGCACTTTGTCCCGTGGCGCCACAGCGCTAAGAAGCGCGCTGGCCAATGTTTCAGGTAACAGCCAATTTACGACGAATGGTGGGGCGAACAGGGTAGGGAAGAAATGGAATGCCAGGCCTTGCGGAGATAGCATCTGGCGCACGTTGCGATGGAAGACGCGTCCGTCACTCACATGCTCTGCCAGCATTTTGCTGAAGACGAGATCGAACTCACCGAGATCGCTAAGATCCGAAGCACAAATGTCTGCGAGCAGCTTGCTGTAACCAGCCGGTGCCTTGTCCAATTCTTCCTGCGATACGTCTAATATCGTGTAGTCCAATTGCTTCGACCGAACGTAGTCGAGCGGCAACAAAGGATTGGCGCCGCCGCCGATCTCGCATATCCGACGGACGTTATTTTGCTCGATCAATCGCTTTAGAGTCGCTGCGTGCTCGTCCCAAGCTTGCTGGAAATGACCGAATGAGAGCTTTGCTGTCAACTTATCCTCCTGAGGACCACGAGCGTGGCGCGATATTCCAATTGTTCCAAACGCATGGCCGTGTGATCGATGCTTCGAGCGGTGTTGATGAGAACGATGGCAGTCCCTTGGAGAGAACTTTTACTTACGCGGCCGATATTGGCTCGGCGATGTTCACTAGCAAAGGCAACTGTTCAAATGTCGACATCACAGCGGGCATCCCGCCGCGCGACGACCGGCTCGCAGCTCAAGAGCTGCGCCGGATTTATTGGCGTGACATGCATGCGAACCTCAGGATGCTCTAATGGCCGATGAGCAAAGTTATCTCAACGAATTACAACACAAGTCGGCACGCATTGGGTCCGATTCGGCTCGCGGCGCTAGTTTGCGCCACCCGCTGAGCGTTGCCGTGCGGGATGGCGTTCCACGTCATCGAAGCTTGATATTTACATCGGCTGGAGATCATTCCAATCTTCGCCTCTGGCTGTCAGATAGTCGGAAGTTCGATCTCTGGGTGACGTACTACGGCGATGGACGCAATTCATACGGCGAGGCCGCCGACTACTACATGGAACGCAAGGGATCGAAATTTCAGAACCTTCATTTTGCATATCGGGAAAGCCCGGAATTATTCGCGCACTACGACTACGTCATGGTAATGGACGACGACGTAATCATCGATGCAGAGGGGCTCGGTCGTCTTTTCGATTTATGCAAAAGCCACGATTTTTGGGCATGCCAACCTGCATTTAGTCCGCGTGGACGAATTAGTTGGCCGATCACCAGAGTGAGCCCGACCTGCAAATATCGCTATACCAGTTTCATCGAGATGACGTGCCCAATATTTCGTCAAGACAAGCTAGCCGCCTTTATGCACGTCTACGATCCTGTTTTGGTCGGTTACGGGATGGACTGGTGGTTCCTGCATACGATGGGTCCCGATTTGTCCGGGAAAGTCGCCGTTATCGACGACATCGTTTGCATAAATCCTCACGAGAGGACGAAAAGCGGAGTACGCGAGATAGATCGTCTGCAGCCGATGCTTACCCGCCAAGCAGTATGGGCGGAGGTCAAAAAAAAATACGGGATTCGCGGGGAAGAACAGGGCACGCGCGAGTTTTTGCGCATTCGAAAACCGCTGTTACGGGGACTTTGGGATCTCTTGGTATATTCAACTTACGCAGTGCCGATTTGGTGTCGTAGAATTCCATCCGGCGTGGCGCGCCGCCTCCGCAGAAAGTGGCAAGAGATTGCGGGATAGCACCCGTTCAGCACGCCTTCAGAGACGTATAGTGAATTACACCAAGCGACACCGACAACAACCTTGCCGCGCCGATCAGCCCCGCGCTCTGCCTGGCCGATCAATCGTGTTCGGACCCATGCGTCACAGTGCTGCGTTCCTTAGTGAGAAGTCATGAAAGTTAGCCTGGTTTTGGCGACGGTCGACCGGACGCACGAAGTGTCGAGATTTCTGACGTCACTCGCTGCTCAGCGCTATGCCGATCTCGAGCTGATCGTCGTAGATCAGAACTTGGACGATCGCCTGGTAGAACTGTTAGCGGTGCACCAAGGTGCGTTGACTATCCGGCACGTCAGATCGGCGCGAGGTTTGTCCAAGGCGCGAAATGTCGGTCTGCAGTTCGTATCCGGGGAAATTGTGGCGTTTCCAGACGACGACTGCTGGTACCCGTCAGGCGTCTTGCAGTTGGTCACCAACATGCTGAGCGCGAACCGTGTATGGAGCGGCGTCACCGGCCGATCGGAGGACGGATTGGGACGCTCCTCAGGAGCTCGGTTCGACGCCTCGCCTGGCGCTATTGATTTGAACAACGTGTGGACACGCGGCATCTCGTATACGATTTTTCTCCGACGCGAAGCTGCAGATGCCATCGGGCTATTTGATGAGGAACTCGGCGTCGGCGCAGGAACTCGATTCGGCTCGGCAGAGGAAACCGATTACCTGATTCGCGGCATCCGGGCCGGCCTTCACATCGCGTATGTGCCGGACTTGATCGTGTTTCATCCTAATCCGACGAAAGTATTCGACGAGCGAACCTGGCGTCGCGCTAGGAGTTACGGCGCTGGTATGGGCCGTGTGCTGCGAAAGCATCGTTGCCGCGCCGGCATAGTGGCAACAGCTTTAATTCGGCCAATCGGCGGTGCATTGCTGTCCGCGACATCAGGAAAGTTGGCCAAGGCGCGTTATCACTGGAACGTGTTACGGGGCAGAATCGAAGGCCTGGTAGCGACCCATAGCGATGTCATCGGCGGCAGACCATGAGCAAGACGAATAGATTCCCTCCAGTTGCGGTGTGGCTCGCATGCGGGCGCGCAACGTGGCACGTCGAGACAGACGGCGACTGCATCTGCCGGCGACTCAAGGTTCAGCCGGCCTTCTCTGCGCTGCGCAGGCGAACCAAGCCCGGTCTTTTTGGCGTGCGGTATGCCGGTCGCTAACCGTCGATCCGGAGTGGCGTTTCCAGGAGGCGTGCCGCCTATCGGGTCGCCATCGGTCGCTCGTAGAGCCAGAGCTAGTGCCGCCCTGGACGTAGGGCGCCTAGCATTTCTGCTAGCGTTGATAACGGCGAGCTTCGATATCTTTCTTGCATATCGAATCGGCGGCTTCACGCTACGAGCGTCGCAAGTCCTGTTGGTGATTCCGCTGGTCTACGTTGCAGGACAGGTATTCACGCAGGAGAAACTCCGGTTTCCCATGGGTATCGTGGCGCTGCTGATCTGGATGCTCTTCATTTTCGCGTTCATCCCCAATACATCGTTCGTGCTACGCAGCGTCGGTTACGGCGTGTGGCTATTTTTGGACATCTTGACCGTGCTGGTGGCGGTCCAGATTTTCAATAATCTGGAGCGCGTGAGGGTACTGCTGCGGTGGTATCTCGCTGCGTTCCTGATCGTCAGCATCGTTGGGCTCGGCCAGCTTGTACTTGGCGTGAGCCATCTGCCCGCCCCCTTCGTACAGCAGTGGTTCATCAAGGGCGCTTGGCCCAGGCTGAACGGCTTCTCGTACGAGCCTTCTTACTTTGCGACATACCTGGTCATGGGGTGGGTCCTTTCCGCGTATTTGCTGGAGAAGCGCAGTACGCTGCTGCCTCGCCACTTGGTGCAAGCTACGTTCGGCACGTCGACGCTGGCGCTGATACTGGCGACGTCGCGGCTCGGGTGGGCAACCATGATTGTGTGGGGAGCGGGTTACGCCTTTAGAAATATCAGGCACATCTCGCTGCCGAAATTCAGTTTGGCTGGCTGGCTGCTGGCGTTCAATGTGGTCGCGCTCGGCGTTGGAGCGGCGTCGGCCCTAGCAGTGTACGAATCGAAGTCTATCTTCGAGTCTGTGGCCGGCGGTACTGGTCTGTTCGGAACGCCCGCCCATTCCGTCAACGATCGAGAGAGCAGTATGCAGGACACGCTGGGGCTGGTTTATAAGAGTCCGTTTCTCGGCTATAGCCTCGGCGGCATCGCTCCGGCAATCGGTGAGGAAAACTGGGAGGACATCAAGACGCAGGAAGGGGCGAAGAAGAGAGAGGGGATGTCGGTCTTCGTGGAAGTTCTAGCTGCCAGCGGTGTCATCGGATTTATCCCATTCACGATCTACATTCTCACGATATTCCTCAAACCGACGATGCTGGCCCGCAAATGCAGGGGCGAGTATGGAACGGTGTTGTTCGGCCTCGTGTGGGCACTCGGAATCGAGTTGCTCATTCTTCAGTTCAACCAGAATATTCTGCGTCCTTATCTGTGGTTCCATATTGCAGTGCTGAGCGCTACCTATGCTGCTGTTAACGCGGACACCGTTAAGCGAAAATCGAACGCCCGTGCGTAAGTCCGCTCGTGTGGTTATCGATTGCAGAATGTATCTGTCATCCGGAATCGGTGTCTACCTGCAGAATTTGATTCCCCGGCTTGGACAATGGATTCCGCACGCAGAAATGGCCTTGCTGGGGGATGCGACCGTTCTGCAGCAGCTTGCGAAGGCCGTACCTGACGCTGTGAAGCATGAAATCAACAGTAAGATTTATAGCGTGCGTGAGCAGGTCGATCTGCTAATGCAGTCGCGAACGCGGCCGGCAGTTTGGTGGTCTCCGCATTACAACATCCCGCTGGCATACCGCGGGCCACTTGTAGTTACCGTCCACGACCTGTTCCATCTTGCCAACCCCGGGCTGACCCCGGGCGTCATCAAGCGTGCTTACGCGCGTTTGATGTTCAATACGATTCGGCGACGTGCGCAAAAGGTCATATGCGTCTCGCAGTTCACCGCGGATGAGTTCACGAGACTGGTCGGCGGCGACGAGCGCCAGCGGGAGGTCATCCACAACGGATTGGACGAAGGCTGGTTCGATACCATTACCGATGTGCGCCCACAAGCGGCCCCGTATTTTTTATTCGTGGGCAACGTAAAGCCGCACAAGAACATACGTGGCTTGGTGAGTGCCTTCGCCAACGTGATGTCGGTGCTGCCGCACGATCTCGTAATCGTGGGTCAGAAGGCTGGGTTTATAACGGGAGATCGCCAGTCCGAGGAGCTCGCCAAAACGCTAGGGCAGCGAGCGAAATTTACCGGTTCGGTGGAATTAGATGTCCTAAGACAATGGTATCGCCACGCTGACGCCCTGGTATTTCCATCGTTCTATGAAGGGTTCGGCTTTCCGCCACTCGAAGCGATGGCTGTACGTTGTCCTGTAGTGGCGTCAAACGCCGCATCGTTGCCGGAAATTTGCGGAGACGCGGCCTTGTATTGCGATCCTCACGACATTCGCAGCATCGAACACGCGATGTTGCGAATCGCTCAAGATCAAACTCTGCGCGAGGCGCTCCGGGTGAAAGGGCTTGTGCAAGCCAAGCGGTACCGGTGGGCTGACTCTGCCGCGAAAACAGCGGCGATTCTCCGCTCGTTCACCTAAATGCAAACGCTCGGGATACCGTGAGGAGCAGGTCGATGAGATACTTCGCTTGCGTGTCGAATGCGCAACATTGTGCGCCATGCTCCAATGCGTCGCAGTATTATTGTTTCCGCTCGCTTTCAATCTGTATAAGTAGATTCCGCACATGATCGATCGCTCATTGAACTACGGCCGCCATTTGATCGGCTCCTTTCTCGAATCAAGCCGGCCCTTCAGCCAGGTCGTTGATCTCGGCGCTGGACACGGAACCGATCTGACGATCGCGAAAGGCGTACAGCCGGACGCGCAATTTTTCGGCGTGGAAGTCTATCCTCCGTATGCGCTCGAGCTACAAAACGCCGGTTTCAACGTGATAGCGGTCGACATCGAGCGGGACGCGCTGCCGTTTGACGACGGAACAATTGATATAGTAATCGCCAATCAAATTCTTGAGCACACAAAGGATGTCTTTTGGATATTCCATCAAGTTGCGCGCACGCTCAGGCGCGGCGGCTCGCTGATACTCGGCGTTCCGAATCTGGCGTCCCTGCACAACAGGCTATTGCTCGCTCTCGGTAATCAGCCCAGTCCGATTAAGACGGCATCGGCGCATGTGCGGGGCTTTACCAAACGAGACATTCTCAGTTTTACCGAGCAGTGCTTTCCCGGCGGTTTCGCACTGCGCAACTTTGGCGGAAGCAACTTCTACCCGTTTCCATCCGCACTGGCAAGGCCGCTCGCGCGCGCACTACCGAACATGGCCTGGGGAATTTTCTTAAGGATCGAAAAGGTGCGCGACTACAATAACGAGTTCGTTCAGTTTCCTGTGAAAGCGAGACTTGAAACCAATTTTTACCTGGGCCCTTCGGCGTAGCTGAGACCGCCGCATTCGCGGTTCCCAGCTCGCTTGCTGGTTAGAACGGTCACGCGCTCATCGAAGGCCGCGTTGGAAACACGCTGTGGTTGTAACCCTGGAACTAGTGAAATCCGGCTATGCCGCTACTGAGTCTTTAATGTGAGCATCGACAAGATCGCTCAACCGACCTCGCTCCTCCCAGCTCTGCGAGTGGCCGTCGTTCACGATTGGCTCTACATGTCCGGGGGAGCCGAACGGGTGCTCGAGCAGATTCTCCAATGCGTCCCGCACGCCGACGTTTTTAGTCTGTTCGACCATCTCAAGGAGTCGGATCGCGGCCTTCTCGCGGGCCGGAGCGTCGCCACCAGTTTCATACAGCGATTCCCGTTTTCCAAGCGCAATCATCGGTGGCTTCTGCCGCTGATGCCGTTGGCCATCGAGCAGTTCGACATGTCCAGCTACGACATCGTCATCTCCAGTTCCCATGCCGTGGCGAAGGGCGTCTTGACCGGGCCGGATCAACTGCATGTCAGCTACGTTCATTCGCCGATGCGCTATGCGTGGGACCTCCAGCACGACTATTTGCGCGAATCCAGGTTAGAGCGCGGCGCCAAGGGTTGGCTGATCCGCTGGTTTCTTCACCGCATCCGACTTTGGGATCTGCGCACCGCGAACGGCGTCGACGCCTTCATCGCGAACTCGCATTTCATCGCTCGGCGTATCTGGAAGGTTTATCGACGCGATGCACAGGTTATCTATCCGCCGGTCAGCATAGACGCGTTCGGCCTTCGCGCGGAGAAGGAGAACTTCTACTTCACGGCATCGCGCATGGTGCCGTACAAGAAAATCGGCCTGATCGTAGGGGCGTTCTCGAAAATGCCGCAGCACAAACTTGTGGTTGTCGGCGATGGTCCTGAGTTTCACAACATCAAGGCCCGCGCGGGATCGAACGTCGAGTTACTCGGCTATCAGCCGTTCGACGTGCTGCGCGATCACATGCAGCGCGCGAAAGCATTTGTGTTTGCTGCCGAAGAGGATTTCGGGATCGCGCCGGTCGAAGCACAGGCTTGCGGCACGCCGGTTATTGCCTTTGGAAAAGGCGGTGTACTCGAGACGGTTCGAGGGGCCGACCAGTCAGCGCCGACCGGGATCTTCTTCGCGGCGCAAACCACCGATGCGATTATCCGTGCGGTAGAAGACTTCGAGGCAAGTCCCGATCGATTCACGCCCGCTGCTTGCCATGCGAATGCTCAACGCTTTTCGCCGGAGCGGTTTCGCTCGCAATTGTCCGCTTTTCTAACGGCTCAATGGTCGGCGTTCGACGCCTCGCGCAGGCGCTGGTCGAGTGCAGAGGCGATCGACGTGCAGTGCGACTCATCGCCCGGCGCGCTGCATGGACGCTCTGAGACAGCGTGATCATCTCGCCGCCGGAGTCGCCACCGGAATCGTCAGAGCGGAAACCGTAGCGCTCTTGCCTCTGCTGATTCTAGATCTTCGGGTGTGCCCAAGATGCAGACCGCCTCCGCGGGCAGATTTTCCATATACACCGGTTTGCCTGCGGCGATGAGCGCGTTATACAGCGGCGCGATATACCACTCGCCGTCGCTCTCATCGAGTCGATCCACCGCCTCCAGCAGATCTGCGAAACGCCGGAAGTAGTACAGGCCCACGCTGCAGTGGTCCGAGATCCGCTGCTTTTCAGTTACCCGTCGCGCCCGACCGTCTACGTCTGCGTCTACGAAGCTCCACTTGTCCCCCGGTGCATCGAAGCAGGGAATCCATCCCTCGCCGCGTACTTGCTCGGGATTCAGGGCCGCGGGATGCACATAAGTGTCGGTGTTATAGACCAGGATAGCCTCGTCGCGTCCAATGACCTCCCGCGCGAGGCACGCCGATTCTGCCTGTCCACGCGTTACCCGATCGGCATAGACGAGCTGCGGTGCCGGAAAACCGAGCCGAGCCGCGATCTCGCTCACGAACGGCTCGATCCCGTCGAACCGCCGTGTCACGATTACTAATTCGCACGATCGAAAACTCAGCAGGCTTACCAACGACCACTCGAACAGGCTGTGTCCGCGAAACTCGATCTGGTACTTATCTCGGTTGTAGCCCGCATTCAGAAAGCGCGAGCCTGCGCCTGCCATCGTGAGAACGATGATCATGTAGCAGCGGCTTCGGTAAACAACTGCAGCCCGCGTAACAGCATCGCAAGTTGGTGCTGGGGGTTGCTGCCGTGCAGGGGCGGCATGGAGAGGAACAGCGTCGACTCGATCAGGCGCACGCGGCGTAGGTCGTAGCCATTCTGAGCTACGTGTTTACGAAAGATCTCTCCGATCGTCTCGTGGTAGCCCCGGGCTCGGAACGAAAGGCTGCATTGTCCATCACCGTCGTCGAGGACGTGGAATTGATTGAAGACGATAAAGTCGTACAACCCGAGGACTGAGTGAGACAGCTTCGCTAGATCGTAGTAGACATCGCCATGCAGCGCGTGCCGCCCGAAGCTGCCCCGCGGATCGATGAGCTTCAGCAAACTATAACGTGCATCGAAGAGCACGTTGCCGAAGCATAAGTCGCCATGCAAGATGCCGAACGATTCTGCCGTCAGCGCGCCGCGCCTCACGAGCTCATCCTCGAGGCCTGCCTGCGCATCGCTCAACGAAAGGCAAGGTACGCCGTTGATCGTGACAGCGCGATCCACCGGAAACGCCAAGTCGTTTGCCGCGATGAACTCCTGAATGCGGCGCGTCGTCTTGTTGAGATACATCTCGCGCAGATCGTCCGACAAGTCGCCCTCGACGAGATGCCTGCGTTGAAGTGCAAGAATCTCAAACACGCGAGCGAAGATTTTTTCCCACGTGTCGAAGTCGTGCCGCGCGTAAACGAAGCATTCGTCGAGCGACGGGTAAGAGTAGAACTCCATCTCGATGTACGGTGAAGTTGGCTCGAGCGAATGACTGTAGATGGCGGGCAGGTAGACTCTGAGGTCGTCCGGTTGACCGAGCATCCAGCGTATCTCGTCTGCCAGCTTGGCCGTGTTGCGACTGCGCTTTTGCACCGTCGCCCCGCCGTGGCCGAACGTCATCGAATTGAAGAACCGCGTGTTCATCACTCGCCGTCGGGCGGCGTTGAGATTGTCCAAGTGGCCGTAATCGGTCCAGCGCTCGGACCGCACGAAGGCGACATCCTTTTCCTGAGCATACGCGCGCACTGCGCCGTAGAACCGCCCGATCCCGCCGTCCTCAGCTGCGTTCGCCAGCAGAACGAGGAACTGTTCGAAGTCGCGGAAGCCCCACGCGCCGAGAAAAGTGCGCCAGCCGTTCGGATCGGCTTGATAGCGCTTATCCGAGATGATCAGCGGCCCACCTTCGTTGTTCTTGCGGAACAGGGTCCACCGCTGGGTCTCTTGGGTAAAGTCATACGCGTAGAAGTCCGAGCCGACTAGGGCGTGGTCCAGATCGTCGATCACCGTGTCGCCCAGATTGATCACCGCCTGAGCACGAGCCGCCTCGGGCCGCTGGCGAACGAAATCTTCGATGGAGTCGGCGAGCGAACGGCCAGACCGCACGCGCACTACCTCGACCTTGGGATGGGGAAAGAACGAGAGATACTCTTCGACCAGTGATGCACCCTCATCGGCGAGGACGTAAATCAGGTCGATCGCGTCCACGTAGAAATCGATGAGGCTCTGCAGCGCGACGGTTCCCCTAAGAGGTACCAGCACCGGCGGAATCGCACCGTATTCTAGTTGCAGGTCAAGCCCTACCAGTTTCGCTGAGGGCACGACGAGAATCTTCATTCCGCGATCGCGCCCTTCTCATGGGCTAGCAGCGCTTGGATCTCCTGCGCGCTCATTGACGTGAACTCAGAAGGTCGGATCGCCCGGTCGTCTACGTAGAATCCCTCATGTCCGCACCACGGCTTACCAACGATAATCTCGTCGTGCGGCACGTCGTACTTCTGCAGCCATTCGATCAGCACCGGCAGGGTATGTACGTTGATCTCGCCGACGTTGCTCGCGTAGGTCCGCATCTGACGTGCCGACTGTACGATTACGTAATAGCCCTGCGCCTGGAATCGCCGTAGCGTGGCGATCACGTCCGCGCGCGGCGGGCAGTCCAGATACGTGCCGCCCTTCGGTTTCGGGCCGCATAGCGTCATATCGACGTCGATGACGATCCGGTGATCGTCGGTTGGCCCCTTCATGCGGTCGCGCTCAGGCCGCGAATGTAGGCGCGCATCGGATCGTCGAACCGACGGGCGACTCGCTTCACAGCGAATAGATTGGAGTTGTCGTACACCGGATATACCGCGGCGCTTCCGTAGAAGGTCTTCGGTGGCGTGTGAAATGTCCTGGCCCGGACCTCGTCGATTACGCCTATGTCGAGCTTGCGTCCCACGGTAACCTCGCTCATCACGAACGGCAGACCGAGCCTGGAGGCCAGGCGTGCCGCGATCGTCGGAAGCACCGTCTCCTCGTCGGGATAGGCATCCGACGGGCTCTCGTAGGGCAGTCGCGTGGTCAGGATTTCGGCCATCTCATCCATGAGCGCGCGGGGGAACGCGGTCCCTTCCGGCGTCGAGGCGCAGATCTCCCCACCGCCGAGGTGATCGACCAAGCGTCGCAGGTACCCATGTTTGCGCACCTTCTCGATATGTGCCCAATCGCTGTCCTGCGCCAGCGGCACCGGGCGCACTATGGCGTCGTGAGATGCGATGTAGCGCGCGGCCCCATGGCTTACGTACATGTCGTTGCTTGCGTTCAGCACGAATGCGTCGGCTGCGGCCTTGTCGCGCGCGTAGAGATAATTAGATAAATGAATTGGCAGCAGTCCCTGGCGAGCGGTCGAAAGCCGAGTCGGATTGACCAGCAGCCGTTCGGATTCCACGAATTGCGCGCGCGAAAGAAACCGGTTCTTGAATTCGCGGCTGATGTGAAGGACCACGGTAGCCGATGGATTGAACAGCTGAACATTTTCGACCTGATCCATAACAACGTTGAACTGCTCATGGACCGGAATAGATACGAGCAATCTCACACGCTCCCCTTCCTGCATCGTTCCAGGACCTCTCAATTTTCGTAAGATTACTCACGCGGGTATTGATTCGCACACCGCCAGTGTGCACGGCGCGTCGCCCGCTTGCACTCCGCACCTCATCCCGATCTGAACGCGCGACTGATCACGCGCGCGAGGGTCCGACGGAAGCTTACTTTAACTCAAACATTATTCTGAGGAGTTGGCTGATCAGGTCGGGGAAAAGAGACGCCGGCGTGCAAACTGCCGTGCGACGGCCCACCATGGCCATTCGACGAACAAACCTGACCGCGTCGCGAGTAGACATAACGCCGCGCCGTGAGTAGCCATAACCGGCTGCGCCCACCACGCAAAAACGCTAGCGATTCGCGCATTTACTAAAGCGCCGCTTCACTTGCGTGAGGGGGCGACCAGCGCGCCGCTCGGAAACAGCTATCGACGAACGATGACCGGGCTTCTATGGCTTGGCGCACACACGGCCAACGTGGTTCCGTAAGCATCGCCGTTCTAGTCGCAACCTCGGGTGCTCGGAGGCAGAGGTTCCCGTCAACGGAAGCGTTCGATGTCGGGACGAACGCGGCCCGAATATGCGTTGCAAGATATCGGAGAGGGAGTGTTATAGTTCGCGGCAATTGGTGAAATTAATTAATAAAAGCATGATCCTGCGTCGTTATTTCGCGACGCTTACACCGACGGGATGTTCTCACTAACCATAACGCCGGTGGCTCTCGCCACCTCAGTATGAAAATCAACCGGCTGCAGCGGGCCGGATCCGCGGCTCGCAAATTCGTTGGGCGCGTGGTCGCTGGCAGCGGCGACCGACGCGAACCCCGGGACAGAAGAAATCGTAGAGAGGAATATCCTGAGATCATAGTTATTCAATAAATTTGAATAACTATGCCAGAGGAAAACTATACAGGGCGATAACTATTTGTTTAAATATGCGAAAGAAAATCTAATGTTTTGTTGAATTGTGTCGATGTGGTTATGGTATGAAACATCTTTCACATTCGGCACGCCCCCTTGAGGGGCCACAGTATTTGATAACCCCGGGGGGGAAATGAAATGCCGTCGATGCACCGTGTTCCACAAGTACGTCGCCGAAAGCGCACGTTAGATTCGCCGTTTGCGAAGCGAAATACCGAAGACGCGGGTGGGTTACCCGCGATACGTATTTCCGTACTGCTTTATGTGATCGGAGCGCTTTCAGCGGCGCTACCTGCAGTCACGGACGCCGGACCGCTATACAAAATCGTCGATGCTTCTGGGAACGTAACCTACACGGAACGAGCACTTCCTATATCGGCGGGAAGGGTGACGGTCCTTAAAGTTTCAGCGACCGGTGTATCAGCAGCCAAAGCCGGGGCCGTCGCCGCCGCGGCGATTGCCACAGCGAAAACCTATGTTGCCGCCGCGTCGATCGAGGCAGTGCGGGCCGGCCCGAGTGCACCTTCGGCGTCCGGCAAGCAACTCTTGTCTGCAAACGCGATCAGCGGGGCCGGAGGGGGTAGCGCCGGAAGCGGCTCCGTCTCGGGTTCTGCAAGCGGGAATTCGAGCGGGCACGCACCGGTAAAACAAACTGCGCCTGTCAGTCTAGCGGCAGCCACTCCAGCTGTAACAACGGCTGCGGCTAGCGCCGCTGCCGTATCAGTGCCGTCGAATCCGGTTGCAGGTGCGTCGTCGCTTCCGACGAAAACGGTTGTAGCTTCGACATCGCCACCTCCAGTCGCCGCTTCAGCGCCGCCTCCGCCGGCGGCGGGGCCCGCCGCAGCGTTTCAAGGCACTGATTTCGACATCGGGGTCAACGTCCACAATGGCTTGTGGGGGCCGATCAAACAGGAAAGCCTATTTGCTTCCTACAGCTATCTAGGTCTCACATCCGCGAGACAAACCATCTTGTGGTCTTGGGTAGAAAAGCAGAAGGGGCAGTTAACTTATGGCCCTGAGCTGACGAATATGGACATCTATATTCGCAACGCAAAACTGAAGGGCGTCGATACCCTGTTGCTGTTGTGCTATGGCAATGCGTTCTATGAGAACGGCGGCCTGCCGTTGAGCGCAGAAGCGCAGGACGGCTTCGCGCGATATGCAGCATTTGTCGCAACTCACTTCAGAGGTGTCGTAAAACGCTACGAAGTATGGAACGAGTGGAGCAGTGGGATGGGCAGCAAGGGCGCGGTGACGCGCGGCGATCCTCTTGCGTACACGAGACTGCTGACAAAAGTAAAGGTGGCCCTAAAGGCGGTCGACCCGGAAATCGTAGTTGTGGGTGGTGTCATAGCCCACTTCGACGACGGCTGGTCGCAGCAGTTATTCAATGCGGGTGCTCTGAGCTCAATGGATGCGTATTCCGTCCACCCTTACAATTTCCCTGACGTGCCTGAGAAAGCGGTTTTATTTCTCGACCGCCTGGAATCGCTGGCGAAACTTTCAACGGGCGGACGCGAGTTGCCCATCTATGTTACTGAGCTGGGTTGGCCGACGCATACCGCCGGTGTCGCACCCTCGGTGGCGGGCGACTATCTGGCCCGTTTTTATCTACTGGCGCCAATGTATAGCTTCATAAAAGGCGCGTGGTGGTACGACTACGTGGACGACGGCCCGGATCCGAACGCGGTTCAGCAAAATTTCGGTGTCTATAATGCGAACTACTCGCCGAAGGCGGCAGCATGCGCGATGTCTGCGGTGGGCACGTTTTTGGCCGCCAACAGGCCGGTTGCCGTCAAGAAATACGATAGTGGCTTGTGGATCGCGAAATACACCAACGGAACCAGCTATACGTACGCGGTTTGGATGCAAGATCCCGGAGCCTCTATACCTGCCACGATCACCACGTCGGGGCCGAGTGGCGCGGCAATCAGCGTCCGCGCTATTTGCCGTGCACTCGCAGTGACCGGTAACGGTTCGACTGCCATCGGTGCAACGATTTCCAACTCGCCGCTGTTATTTTCCACCATGGGCGAATGGCTCAGCGTTAATTAGCGAGGCGCTGGATCGACCGCAGCATGCGCACCGCGGCTTGACTGAAGTACGGCGGCTTGACCGAAACGCACGCCGCCGCCGTGGTATCGAATCAACGGCAGAATCCCGAACACTCGTTTCGGGATTTTTACTTTCTGTGGAAAACCTTGGCGACCAACTAGGACGCGCTCCACGGACGAAAGATGTCCGGTTGCGATGTGCGAAAGGACACGCTTGACGCGGCAATTGCACATCGAATTCCTCGCGATTCAGAGGTGGGATGCCTCGACGTATACTCTGTGCGTAACGATGCGTGCGGCACGCTCACGAGCCGGTTGCTTGTTTATCACTGCGCGTGCGGAGAAGACTTTGACTGAAGATCTCTACTCTCTACGAGGCAAGCGCGTTTGGGTTGCGGGCCATCGTGGCATGGTCGGCGCGGCGATCGTTCGGCGTCTCGCCAGCGAAGAGTGCGACCTTCGCACGGCATCGCGCCAGCAGGTCGACTTGCGATGCCAGAGCGATGTGCGAGCCTGGATGGCCGAGGTGCAGCCGCAAGCGGTGTTCGTCGCCGCCGCGACGGTCGGCGGAATCATGGCCAATAACTCCAGGCCAGCCGAGTTTCTCTACGACAACCTGGCAATCGAAACCAATATCGTCGACGCCGCTTGGCGCAGCGGGGTAGAAAAGCTTTTGTTTCTGGGATCGTCTTGCGTTTACCCGAAATTCGCCGAGCAGCCGATTCGCGAAGAAGCACTACTGACCGGTGCACTGGAGCCCACTAACGAGTGGTACGCGGTCGCGAAAATTGCCGGCATCAAGCTTTGCCAAGCGTATCGCCGACAATATGGTTGCGATTTCATCTCGGCGATGCCGACCAATCTTTACGGGCAAGGCGACAGCTACGACCTTGCGCAAAGTCACGTGGCCGCCGCGCTGCAAGTCAAAATACACCGTGCCGTGGTGGAGAAGGCAGAGTCAGTCGAAATCTGGGGCACCGGCACGCCACGCAGAGAATTTCTATTTGTCGATGATCTCGCCGACGCGCTCGTTTTCTTGATGAAGCGCTATTCAGCCGAGCCGCACATCAACGTCGGTACGGGAACCGATATTACGATCCGCGAACTTGCCGAGATGCTTGCGCAGATTGCGCAATACCGCGGCACGTTCTCGTTTGATTCAGCGAAGCCGGATGGCACCCCTAGAAAACTAATGGATATGTCTCGCCTGAAGGCGCTCGGCTGGGAATCGACGACGCCCATTGAGCTCGGCCTCGAGCGCGCGTATCGATGGTATGTCGAGACCGTCGTTGCTGTAGCGCATACCGGCTGATCGCACGCATGCGGCAGGCGGCGTTTCCGCAACTAGGCCGGGACGAATTGCGGGCATCCAAAACCCATCGATTCGGCGTCACGTATAATCGCCGCTGACGCTGTTTGATCTGCTTAAATCCGCTCGCGAACGTGTGCCGGGTGTAACGGCGCAGCACTGACACCAGCCCCACCGCTCGAGAGGGCAGGGCCGCGGCCTGATTTATTCGAGCCTCAGACTAGTATTCCAGTCGTTTTCGCATCGATTCCCTATGCACGTTCTCGTGGTTGGCGGTGCCGGTTATATCGGCTCCCACATGGTTAAGGTTCTGCTCGACGCTGGCCACTCGGTCGCGACGTACGATGACCTGTCCTCGGGACATCGCGAGGCGGTGCTCGGTGGCCAATTCGTGCACGGAGACCTTGCCGATCGCGCAGCGCTGACAGATCTTTTCAAACGGAATAGTTTCGATGCAGTGATGCATTTCGCCTCTTTCATCCAAGTCGGCGAATCGGTGCGAAACCCGGCGATCTATTATCGAAATAACCTGTCCAATACGCTCAATCTTCTGGATGCGATGCTGATATCGGAAGTGAAGCGGTTTATTTTCTCGTCTACTGCGGCCATCTTCGGAGAACCGCTGTATGTTCCGATCGACGAGAAACATAGTCAGCGTCCGA
>JBDTMS010000002.1:0-29475 GCA_039934195.1 Betaproteobacteria bacterium | reverse complement strand
GGTTTTCGATGCGATGTGGCGAGCGGCGCGCTGAAGATAATCTGCTACGGCCCAGTGATATTTGTATTTCAGCTTTTCGCGAACCAGATTGGCGATCACCGGTGCGACGCCACCAAGCTGTGCATGGCCGAATGCATCGCGCAGCCCCGATTCCGACATGAATTTGCCATCGGGTCCTTTCAAACCTTCCGATACGCCGATTACGCAATAGCCGTAGCCCTTTACCGCGGCTTCGACCTTGGCGATGAAGCGGTCTTGGTCGAACGTGATCTCCGGAAACAACAAAATATGCGGACCATCGCTCGGCGTTTCGGCGGCCAGGCCGCACGCCGCGGTGATCCAGCCGGCATGACGGCCCATGACTTCGAGCACGAACACTTTTGTGGAGGTCTTCGCCATCGACACGACATCGAAACTCGCTTCGCGAATGCTGGTGGCGACGTATTTGGCCACCGATCCGAAGCCCGGGCAGCAATCGGTGATCGGTAGGTCGTTGTCGACCGTCTTCGGCACGTGTACGCAGGTGATTGGATAGCCCATAGCCTCGGAGATCTGCGATACCTT
This sequence comes from Betaproteobacteria bacterium, assembly GCA_039934195.1. Classification (GTDB taxonomy): domain Bacteria; phylum Pseudomonadota; class Gammaproteobacteria; order Burkholderiales; family SHXO01; genus SHXO01. The sequence goes on along the minus strand of JBDTMS010000002.1, from coordinate 28,911 downwards.
GAGGCAGGTGTCAGCCGAGTCGCCGCCGCCGTTGTAGAAAAAATAACCGATGTTATGAGCTTTGAATACTGCGATGAGCCGCTCGTACTCGGCGCGATTCTGCTCCAGGCCTTTCAGCTTGTAGCGCGCCGAACCGAACGCGCCGGACGGCGTATAGCGCAACGCAGCGATCGCTTTGCCCGATTCTTTGCCGGTGTCGATAAGGTCTTCGGTTAACGCGCCGAGAATGCCGTTGCGCCCGGCGTACAACTTGCCAATCTTGTCTTTGTGCTTGCGTGCCGTTTCGATAACACCGCATGCGGATGCATTGATGACGGCAGTGACGCCGCCGGACTGTGCATAGAAAGCATTCTTTTTTGCCATGTCTAGCCTTTATCGATTGCACGCGCACAGCGATGTACGTGTGCAATACCTATTGCGTGGAACGCAATGTCAGTTCGAACCGAGCGCGGCGAACAAGCGCTCGCGTATTTCATCGACGCTGCCGGTCCCGGAGATTTTTCGATACTGTGGCGCGCCGCTTTTGCCGCTGTTCGCCCAGTTCGAGTAGTAGTCGATCAGCTGTTTGGTCTGCTTGTGATAGACGTCCAGTCGCTTGCCGACCGTCGCTTCCTTGTCGTCTTCGCGTTGGATCAGCTCTTCGCCGGTCGCATCGTCCTTGCCCGTGACTTTCGGTGGATTGAAATGGATGTGATATGTGCGACCGGAGCCGGCATGCACGCGCCGGCCCGACAAGCGTTTGATGATCTCGCTGTCGTCCACGTCGATCTCCACCACGTAATCGAGACCGACGCCGGCGGCGCGCATTGCGTCCGCCTGCGGGATGGTCCGGGGAAAGCCGTCGAACAGAAAGCCCCCGGCGCAGTCCGGCTGTGTAATGCGGTCTTTCACCAGCCCGATGATGACGTCGTCGGGTACCAGTGCGCCGGCGTCCATGAATTTTTTCGCTTCGAGACCGAGCGGCGTGCCGTTGTTTACCGCCGCGCGCAGCATGTCGCCCGTGGAGATCTGCGGGATGCCGAACTTGTGCGACAGGTACGCCGCCTGCGTGCCCTTGCCAGCACCGGGTGCGCCGAGCAGTATCAATCTCATAAGTTGTCCCGTGTTCGATGAAACGTTAGTGATCGCCGCTCGCATCGGCGGTGTCTGCAGGTAGCGAACCCCCGCCGCTTTAGCGAAGCCCGGCACGATAGCGAGCTTGGCGCCACTGTAGCCTGATTATAGGGTCAGCTTCCGGCCGCGAATAGACGGCGCACCGCATCCAGATCCTGCTGCGTATCGACTCCGGCTTCGGGCGCATACGGCGTGATCGTCACTGCGACCTTGAAGCCGTGCCACAGCGCGCGCAGCTGTTCGAGCGCTTCGAAGTGCTCGATGGCAGGTGGCGCGAGCTGCGTGTAGTCGCGCAAGAAGCCGCAGCGATAGGCATAGATGCCGATATGACGATACACGGGCAAGTCAGCGGGGATCACTGTGCGCGCCGTCGCGAATGCATCGCGCGCCCACGGAATCGTCGCTCGGCTGAAGTAGAGCGCATCGCCATTTGCATCGAGCACAACTTTTACGACGTTCGGATCGAACAAGTCGACATCGCGATGCAGCGCGTGGCAGGCCGTAGACATGGCCGCTTGCCGACGCTGCTGCAGCACCCCGGCAACCTCGCGGATCAGATCCGGCACGATGAGTGGCTCATCGCCCTGCACATTCACCACGATGATGTCGTCGCTCCACCCGCGCTTTGCTGCGACTTCTGCGATGCGATCGGTGCCGGACGCATGCTGCGCTGAAGTCATCATCGCCTGATGCGAATGCGCGTGCGCAGCCTCGACGATGCGCGCGTCATCGGTGGCAATCCAGACTTCGCCGGCGCCGCTCGAGCGTGCACGATCCGCGACGTGGATGACCATCGGTTTGCCGGCGATATCGAGCAGCGCTTTGCCGGGCAGTCGCGTCGATGCAAACCGTGCCGGAATGACGACGACGAAAGGCGGCGCTGGATCGGCTATGACTGCCATGCTGAAGATCCCGTCGGCGCTCAGTGCGCGCTAAATTTCTTCTTCCGGCGGCAGCTTGCGCGCCTCGTCCTCGAGCATGACGGGAATGTCGTCCTTCACCGGATAGGCGAGCCGGCACGGCCGGCAGATTAATTCTTTCTCGGGCTTTTTGTACAGCAGAGGCCCCTTGCAGATTGGGCACACGAGGATATCAAGCAGCTTGGCGTCCATTCCGGGATCTCAGTTTGGCGAGGATCAGATTGCCGAGTGCGGGATCGATCTCGGCGTCGACCGGAAGATACCACCAGTTCTCCCGCGCGAATGCAGCGCATTTTACTGCATCCTTCTCCGTCATCAGCACAATTGCGTCGCCGGCAAAGGCGAGATCGTCTGCTGCGAACGCATGATGGTCGGGAAATGCATGCGCTCGAACGTCGAGCCCGAGCGCTTCGAGCTGCGCAAAGAACCGCTGCGGATGACCGATGCCGGCGATGGCGTGCGCCGACTTGCCGCAAAATGCTGCTGCCGGCGCGCGCATCTGCGGCTTGGCGATGTTCGCAAACGAGTCGCCGACAAGCTGCATGCGGAATTGCGCCGCGCGAATTTGCTGGATACCGATCGTGCCGTTGACAACGACTGCATCGGTTTGCGAAAGGCGTGCGACCGGCTCGCGCAGTGGGCCGGCCGGTAGCAGCCAGCCGTTGCCGAAACGCCGCTCGCCATCGACGACGGCAATTTCGATATCGCGCGCCAGCGCATAGTGCTGCAAGCCATCATCGCTGATGATCACATCGCATTGCGGATGTGCCGCGAGCAGCGCGAGCGCAGCGGCCGCGCGTTTGCGCCCTGCGAAGACCGGCGATGCCGCGCGCCGCGCCAGCAGCACGGGCTCATCGCCCGCACTGAGGGGATCGCTATTTGAACGCACTTCCTGCAGCGCCTCGCTGCCGCCATAGCCGCGCGTGATGATGCCGGGACGATAACCCTGCGCGATCAGATACTGCGCAAGCCAGATCGCCAGGGGCGTCTTGCCCGTCCCGCCGACGGTGACGTTGCCGATGACGATGACCGGGACCGACAGGCGTTCGCTCGCGAGCTGTCCGGACCGGTAGAGCGCGCGCCGCACCGCGATCACAGCGCGGTAAATCAAACTCAGCGGCACCAGCAGCAGATGCGCTGGACGGATGCGATACCAGAACGTTTCGATGACATGCATCGCGCGCGATCAATCGAACGAGAACGAATAGAACAGATCGACGGCGTCGGTCTTGCCGCTTTCCGTTCGCAGCGACCAGCGGCGTGTCAGCTGGTAATTTACTTTGATGGCATTGCTCGCAGTGGCGAGGCTTTGTTCGAAGCTCACGTAAATGCGCTGGCTGATGCGCTTCGAAAGCGTGACGACACCGCCGGGGGCGATCGCATCGTCTGCCGACACAGTCACCTCGTCCAGCCCAAGGCTTTTCGCGATCCGAGTTTGCAGCGGACTCGTGCCGGCGCCTGCCAACAGCAGCGCGGCCGAGCTTTGCAGCGCCTGCGTATCGGACCGGCTATTCGATTCCGGTCCGTGGCCGAGCACCAGCCATGACAACTTGTCGGGATCGGCTACGTCCGGGACAGAGACGAGTCGCACCAATGGCGCGCGCGCCGTTCCAGTTACCTCGACGCCGGCTTCGACTTGCTGATTCTTGCGCATGGCGCGAATGTCCAGTGCGGGATTGTTGATCGGGCCGGCGAAGTGCAGCTTACCGCGCTCGATCTCCAGCGTGTAGCCGTACGCTTCGTACGTGCCGCGGGTGACCGAAATATCGCCCTTTGCCGTGACCGCTGCGTTGCCCGGGCTCTGCACCCGCAATTTTCCGGTAGCGCGCGCGTCGAGACCTTGTCCGCGCACGCTGAAGTCGGGACCGAGATCTACTCTGACGTCGATGGTTGGGCTGACGATGTAGTTCAATCCGGCAGAGCGCGGCTTGCTGCCGACCACGACGACGTCATCGCTTAGCGTCGGCGCGGTGCTCGCCTGCAGCTCCACGCGGCCGTGGTCGACATTGATGTCGCCGGCCACGGTCAGCTTGTCGTCCGCCACGACGAGCGTGCCCCTGCCGCTGACGGTAATCGCCACGTCCGGACGCTGAATCGCGGCCAGCTCGCTCGCGGTCCAGTCGATCTTCGAGCGCAAATGTTGATTTTGCAACGTCGCCTGGCCGGTCGCCGACAAGCGCCCCTTGCCGCCGAGGATGGAAAACTCAGAGACATCCAGGCTGTGGCCGGTAAACGTTGCGCGCAGCACGCCGTCGTGCAGTGCGATGCCGTTCTCGGCCTGGTTGAAGCTGAGCTGTTTCAAGCTTGCCGTCCCCTGCAAATCCGGTCGTTCGATCGTGCCGCTGCCGCGCACGTCGAGCGCAAGCTGTCCGTCGATTGCAATCGCCTTGGTATACAGCGCGACCAGCGGCTTCAACGCGGCCAATTCCGCGTGTGCCGACAGCGTCAGCGGTGCGCGCCCAGACATGCCCCAGCGACCGTCGCGGCGCTCGATCCGTGTCTCCATTTGCGCGGCCGCGCGCCCGAACCGTGTGCCTTCCGCGATAGCGTCCGCAACCACACGATCCTGCACGATATCCGCACGAGCCGACAATCGACTCAAGCCCAGCGGCAGTCGCGCGACGTCGGTCAGCGCAGTTACGTCACCCGATTGACGGATCAGCTCCAGGTGCCCGTTGAGATGCTCGCCGGCAGCGACGCTCCAACGCCCGTCGAGGATCACCGTGCTCTGCAGTGGGATCGACGGATCGATCAATTTGAACAATCGCGCGGTAGAGATGTTGTGCAGGGCTCCGCTCGAGGCGAGCGCTTGACCCGTATAACGGCTCTCGTCTATGTCGATCTCTCCGCCTTCCGTTTGCAGCCGCGCCGGTCCGAAGAGCACCCGCTGTCTGGCGATGATCAGCGGCATCGCAGCCGCAAGATGAACCGCGTATGCGCCACGATTCTCCAAGCTCTGCACGCTGCCTTGCCATTCGCGTCGCGCACTGATCCAGCCGCCTTGCAGTTGCGTGTCGAAGTCCAACTGCTCGCCTTTGGCGCGCACATGCGCGGTGTGATGGGAAAAACTGCCCGATGTCTCCAGCGACGCCGTTTGCAGATCGGCCTTGCCGGCTTTGATATCTTGCGCCGTTACTCGTACATCGAATCGCGGGTCGTCGGCGCGCGTAAGAGTTGCATGAGCGATGAGACTGCCGGCGCGGTAGCCACCGGGTGCCGTGAGATTTTTTCCGGAAACTTGCAGCTCGCAGCCCGGCGCATCGAAATTGCCGGTGATGCGCCCCGCCAGTGACGCGTTTCCCGCCCAGTCGGGGCCGATCGCTTTCAGTTGCGGCGCTTCGATGGTGAGGTCGAGCGCATCGCTCGACTGACCGAATGCGCCGCGCATCTGCAGCCGATTGCCACCCAGGGCGAGACGCGCGTCGACATCGTGCACTCTGCGCGCGGTGGCGGAGAGTTTGCCGTCGCCCGATAGCGGTTGCCCGCGAAACACGCTTGCTGCGAGCCGATAGTTGAGCGTGATCTGCCACGCGGGGTCGAGCGTTCCGCGCGCGGCGAACGCTCCATTGATTGCGGCGGGCGGAAAATTTCCGAATGCGGCGGGATCGAACCGTTTCAGATCGCCGTTAACGGAGAACGCGTACGGCGATGACGTGACGAGCTTGCCGCTCGCATGGGCTTGCGCCGAGCCGACTTGCGCAAGCAGCGATGACACCACGATCGCGTCGCCTTCGCGCTGCGCGGTGAACGCAACGCGCATGCGATCCTGTTCGAGCAGCGCTTTATATTCTTCGATGCGTGGGTTCACCGTAACGGACACGGTTCCGGCGAGGTGCGTCTGTCGAAGTGCAGCGTGGATGTGCCGCAAATCAAGGTTGGTAATTTTCAGCGTTGCGGTGGTAGCGTCCCGATGCAACGCAGCTTGTCCCTTGCCGCTGCCGGCGGACCCGAGATCCACCCTGGCTTCGGATAGCGCAACGCCATCGAGATCGGCGGTGACCGCGCCGCTGATGCTACGCACCGGCAGACGTTGCTGATCCAGCGTTCCCGCCAATCTATTGGTCACCGACAAGTTGCCGGCGATTCGCGCGCTGTCGACACCACGCCCCTCGAACGTCGCATCCAGTGCGGTGCCGGGCGCGCCGCCGACCAGTCGTTTGATGTCGAGCGATTCGGTGCGCGCGGTCAGCGTTTGCAGCCAGATCGGCTCGAACGGAGTGATTTGCGCGCCGCCTATGATTGGGATGTCGCGCACTTTTACCTGCAGCGCCGTTTGCATCCGTTGCAACGTACCGCCGAACTGCGCGTCGGCTGCGATCGGCCAACCGTCCACGGCGGAAGAATTCACGCGTGCTGTGCCGGAGAGGGGAAATGGACTCGGCGCTGCAAGTTTGAATTCCGCGGCGAGCGTCCCCCACGCCGCAGTGAATCGCGTGAGTTTCACTTGATGCGCTTGCCCGTCGCCGGAATAAGCGATCGAGATATTATCGAATTTCTGCTCCGCAAAATCGCCTGCGATCGCGAGACGTTGTATTTCCAGACTCTCCACTTGCACGGGAATCGGTAGCGCGAGCGAGTCCGGCAGCACCACAGGTTTTCTCGGTCCGGCGCTGTTCGCGAGCACGACGCGAAGCGTGCCGATGCGCAACTGCCGAATCGTTATGCGCTGACCCAACAGTGACGATGCTGCCGACCAGTCCAGGCTGACTTGGCGGGCGTCGACGGTGATGTCATCGTTCTTGTACTGGATGCTGTCGATTGCGATCGGTTCGGTGATCGACCCATGAATGCCGTCGACCGTAAGCTTCCCTGGCATCCGCTTGGCCGCCTGTTCGATTGCCCAACGCAGCACCGTCTCGCTGCGGCTCGCCCAGTACAATTCGCCGAGCCCCAATGCGATACATACGAGCACGAACAGCAAACCGCGAACGATGACTTTGCGCCATCTCATCGGAACGCGTACCCCGCGGAGAAGTGCACGTGGAAGCCGCCGTCGGCCTGGCCATAGGCGAGATCGAGACTGAGGTTGCCGATCGGACTGCGCCAGCGCGCGCCGACACCGTAGCCGCTGACCGGGTCGAATTCATGCAGATCGTCGAATGCATTGCCGACGTCGTAGAACACCGCACCGCCCCACTGCGGGGTGATCCAGCGCGTGAGCTCGACGCTGCCGATGACCAGATAGCGCCCGCCCACAACTGCTTCGCCTTGTTTGACGCCGAGACTCTCAAACGCGTAGCCGCGAATCGTGGTGTCGCCGCCGGTACGAAACACGTATGCGGAGGGAATGCCTTCGCGGTTTTCCGCCAGCACTACGCCGGTTTCCGCCCGCAATCCGAGCGTCCACTGCGGACCGAGCGGCTGCAGATAATTGATCCGGCCGTAAACGCGTCCAAAACTGCGCGTCGACAATAGCGATGCGGAAGCGCCGCCGAGCTGCAAGTTGGCCAGATAACCGCGGCGCGGATTGATAAGATCGTCGAGGCCGTTCCAGGTCCAGCTCTGATTGAGAAACAACGCCTGCCGGTTATCGCTGGTGCCATCGTTGAGTGCGCTGCGCTCAGTCAAGAACTGCAGCGCCTGCGAAGATTCGTATTCTTCGGTCGTATACGTGTGCAGACCGGTGGTGCTCCACGACGTGATGCGCTGGCCCTGAATATCTTCGTTCTTGAATTTGGCTTCGAGGCCGTAGTGCCAGCCGTTTTCCATTCGCGGGAATTGCAGGCCGGTGCTTACCGATTGCGACAAGCGGTCCACGTAGAGCCCAGCCGACAGCTTCCAGGCGCGATTGAAAAAGTTGTTGTCGCGATAGTCGAGCTGGCCGCGCGGTCCGCGGTCGGTACTCACGCCTACGCCGACCTCGACATGTTGGGACGCCGCCTCGACGATGTTTACCACCACCGGCGTGCGCCCGCTGGTTCTGCCCTCGACGCGCGTGGTGACGATCGCACTCGCGAAGTAGCCGGTGGCGAGGAGGCGGCGCTGAAATTTGATCAGCGCGTCCTCGTCGTAGACGTCGTCGCGACGTATCGAGTTTAGATTCTCGACGATGTGCTTTGGATAGCGCTTCAAGCCGACCACTCTGAGCCCGCCGAAAACAAACGCCATACCGCTGTCGATTTCGAGTGCGACGTCGGCGCTCCGCGCGACCGGATCGACTTGCACGCGGCTGCTGACGATATGCGCGGTCGGATAGCGCAGCCGCGTCAAACTGTGCACGGCGGCGTCTTTGGTTGCGGTCCAGCTTGCCTGTCGAAAAATGTCTCCGGCCTTGATGGCGAACGTGCGCCTGGCATCCTCGATCCTGGCTGCGCCCTGCGCATCCTGCGTCACCGCGCCGGTAACTTTGAAGTCGATCTTTGCGATGCGGGTCGGCTCGCCTGGCCGGATCGTAAAGCGCGCGGTCGGCGTGGTGCCTGGCTCGAGCGTGGCATCGACTTCCGGCGAGAAGTAGCCGTCTGTGGCAAGGATCTCGCGAATCTGATCGGGCGCGCTGTGAAACAGCTGTTCGAATTGCCCCTCGGTTACGTCTGCGTGGTGACTCCATCGCTCGATATCCAGATTCGTGCGAAGTTGCTTAGCCAACGGCTCCGGTGCGGTGATCTCCACTCGGTAGCTGAAGGCTTGGGCGATTGCCGAATGCTGAAGAACCAGCGCTGCGATGGCGACGATCGCCAGCTTTGGCGCAAGACGCAGGCTGGCAGTCCGACCACCGCTGGAAAGCATTGCGACTGCGTTGCAGGTCCGGCGCAGCAGTCGAACACAAGCGCGGTGCGTTGCGACTAGCACCGATGCAACCGTGAGCCAATGTGGAGCGAGAACAGTCATCGACACAAGCGCAGCGCGCTTGGCCTTACTTAAGACCGCGGACAGCGAGCTCAGCGGCTGGGTAATTGAGTGGTGAAGGTGATGCGTGCGAAACCGGCGAGGCGCGCGGCTTCCATCACATTGATGACCGACTGATGCGTAGAGTTCCCGTCGGCATTGATGATGATCATCGGATCGGGGTTGCCGCGCGCGGCGCGCTTGAGCTCGGCGCTAATCGTTGCCGGATCAGTGGCGGTGAGCGCCTGCCGCTCGATGACGTATTGTCCGTTGGCGGTTACCGCCACGTTGAGCTGATTCGGCCTTTCCTGCGGCGTACTCGCCTCTGCGGTCGGCAGATTAATCTGCAGCTCGGAATAGCGCGAGTAGGTGGTGGTGACCACCAGGAAAATCACGATGACCAGCAAGACGTCGATCATCGGTACCAGATTCATTTCGGGCTCTTCGCGGCCGTGACCCCGTCGGAAATCCATGCTATTGCTGTCTCTCGCCGTGCACGATTTCGACCAGCTTGATGGCTTGCGTTTCCATCTCGACCACCAAACCGTCGACGCGGGCGCGATAGTGGCGATAGAAAATCATGCTAGGGATGGCGACGATGAGACCGAACGCCGTGTTGTACAGCGCAACCGAAATCCCATGCGCCAACTGCTGCGGGTTGCTGGCCGCGCCCAAACCGCCGCCTTGCGCGCCGAAAATTTCGATCATACCGACAACAGTACCCAACAATCCCATGATCGGCGCCAGCGAGGCGATGGTTCCCAACGTGGTTAAGAACCGCTCGAGCTCATGCACCGCGACCCGCCCGGCCTCTTCCAATGATTCTTTCATGACCTCGCGCGGACTGCGGACGTTCTTCAAGCCGACCGCGAAAATACGGGCGAGCAGCGAGCCCTGCGACAGGCGATTGAGCAAATCCTGCGTGACGCCCTTCTGCTTTACTTCTTGTGCGACGCTGGGTAACAACTCACGAGGCACGACCCGGCCGCGCTGCAACGACCAGGCGCGTTCAACGATAATGCCGAGCGCGATGATCGACGCTAAGATCAACGGCCAGATCGGCCAGCCCGCTGCTTCTATGATGTGCAACACGTGGCGTTAATCTCCGGGCGGGTTGGATTGGGAAGCGCGACTTTAAACTGCGGGTCGCGATTGAGCAACCCGAGCACCTTTCGGCATTGGTTGCTTGACACGCGAGCTGGAAATAAGGTTTGTTTAACTTTTCCACAGAGTCTGTGGATAACGGTGTGCATAGAGTGTAAACAAAACGCATAAGTGGCATTCCTGCAACGCGTTTTAGTCCCGCGCTTAAAAAATATGCAATACCAAATTCGTTTAAATACAAGTAAATATACTGAGACGGCCTTAATAGGCGTGGTTTTGCGGGAAATGCAAGTCCGGCTCGCCTTAATGTGGATTAACCGGGCTTGGCGGCCGGAAAGCCCGTAAATACGGGCCCTTCCGGTTCGTGGTGTCTGACGCGCGCTGTAATGTTTCATCTGACAGCGCTGATCGGCTAATCGTCATTCGAATCGGTTGAATCGGAGTTTCCGAAGCATGCAAACGAACTTGGACTTCACGCCGGCACCCGAAAAGGAAGCGTCGTGGGACGCCCCGATCAGCGTCGCGGCACTGAACACGCTCGCGCGAAAGATTCTCGAGCGCGGCATCCCGCTGCTTTGGGTCGCCGGCGAAGTGTCGAACTTCACGCGCGCGTCATCGGGCCACTGTTATTTCTCGCTCAAAGACGAGACCGCGCAAGTGCGCTGCGTCATGTTCCGCCATCGAATGCTGCACATGGACTGGGAGATCGCGAACGGAATGCAGGTGGAAGTGCGCGCGAGCCCGAGCTTTTATGAAGCGCGAGGCGAGTTTCAGCTCAATGTCGATTTCATCCGGCGCGCCGGGCTGGGCATCCTTTTCGAAGCGTTCGCACGGCTGAAGACGCGCCTAGACGCCGAAGGATTGTTCGCCGCGGAAAGCAAACAGCCGCTGCCCGCATTTGCGCAATGTATCGGTATCGTGACTTCGCCCAATGCTGCCGCGTTGCGAGACGTGCTGACTACTTTGCGCCGACGGATGCCCGCCGTTCCGGTAATTATTTATCCTGCGCCGGTGCAAGGGGAAGGCTCGGCAGCGAAATTGGTGACGGCGCTGAAGCTCGCCAGCGCTCGCGAGGAATGCGACGTTCTCATTTTGTGCAGGGGCGGCGGCAGCATCGAAGATTTGTGGTCGTTCAACGAGGAGTCTGTGGCGCGTGCGATCGCCGCGTGCACCATCCCGGTTGTTTGCGGCGTCGGCCACGAAACCGACTTTACCATTGCAGATTTCGTTGCCGACGCGCGAGCGCCGACGCCGACCGCGGCGGCCGAGTTGGTGACGCCGAATCGAACCGAGCTTGCCGCTCGACTAGCTGTATCGAATACGCGCATGCAGCGCGCCTCGATGCGGCGTCTGGAGCGGCGCATGCAGCAAGTCGATTTTCTCGGCCGTCGCCTGACCCATCCCGGCGAGCGGATTCGCGTGCGGGCCCGCCATCTAGTCCAACTCGGCAAGCAATTGACGCGATGCACGTCGCACTTCATCGATCAGCAGGAATTCCGCACGACGCAAGTGCAACATCGGCTGGCGGCAGTGTTGCCGGATCTCGATGCGGCGGCTGCGCATCAGCAGCGCCTTGTGCAGCGGCTCGCAGCGGCGGCAGCACGTCAGGTCGCGTTGCACGGATCCTCGATCTCACGCTTACAAGGCCAGCTCAACGCCTTGAGTCCGCAATCGGTTCTCGAGCGCGGTTACGCAATCGTCAGTAAGACGGACGGCGAAATCGTGTTGGATAGCGATCGCCTGACCGCGGGGGAAGCGGTCCAAGTCACGTTTGCGCGTGGCTCGGCCGACGCGCAAATCACGCATCCGCGCAAATAAGCGCAGCGTTGCATCTCGATCTGCGGAAAGGTATCGTAGGCGTCCCGTTGCTGGCTCCGCGCAACGTATGCGCGAGCAAAAAAATTCACCAGCAACGTCTCACCGATCCGGCGCTGCCCATCAGAATCCAATTGAACAATTTCAACGAGGAGACCTCATGCTCAATTTGAAAGCTCTCGCCACCGCGCTGCTCATAGCCGCTTTATCCGGCTTGTCGTTCTCGGCATCAGCGCAACTCGCCGACAAGAAAGTGCTGACCTTAGAGGCTGCTAAAAAGCTCGCAGCCGCGGCCGAGGCAGAAGCGACCAAGAACAAATGGACCGTGGTGATTACGATCGTCGATGAGGGCGGCCATCCGATCTATCTGCAGCGCATCGACGGCACGCAGACCGGCAGCATCGATGTGGCGCTCAGAAAAGCGACGACGGCAGTCGGCTTCAAACGCTCGACCAAGGTGTTCGAAGATGCCATCGCCGGCGGCCGTAATGCGATCATCGCGCTCGGTGCGTTGCCGCTGGAAGGCGGCTTGCCGCTGATCGTCGGCGGTCAGGTTATCGGTGCGATCGGCGTCAGTGGCGCCTCCTCGCAGCAGGATGGACAAGTGGCGAAGGCCGGCGCCGATGCGCTGACCGACATGAAGTAGGGCGCGGTTTAAACGAAGCAGCGCGCGTGCAAACGTGCTGCGCGCTGCTTGGTCGATCACACGTTAGCGCTCGAGATACTTGGGCGGGAATTAATTCGATCCAAAAATTAACCCGGCTGGGCGTCTAAGTCGGCGGGGACTCTAGTTCCGCCGGCGCGAGCGCACCGGTCAGAAAATCTCCCACTCGCGCGTGCAGATCGTCGGTCAGACAATCGAATCGCCGTACATCGGTCCACGCACGTAGCCACGTCAACTGTCGCTTCACCAGTTGCCGTGTGGCTGCGATCCCTCGCTCTCGCAGGTCGTGCGCAGTCAAGTCGCCATCGAGGTATTGCCAGACCTGCCGGTAACCGACACAGCGCATCGAGGGATGGGCAGCGTTGAGCGCGAAATTTCCCCGCAGCGAGCGCACTTCCGCGATAAGTCCAAGCTCGAGCATTGCGTCGAAACGTGCCGCGACGCGTGCATGCAGCACACTTCGTACACTCGGTTCGATCGCAATTGCAATGTAGCGGTACTGCACAGCGCTCGCCCGGCCTTTGCCCATCAGCGAGGACAGTGGTTGACCGGTGAGATGAAATACCTCGAGCGCACGCTGAATGCGCTGCGCATCGCCGGGTTCAATGCGATCTGCCGTCTCCGGATCGATGCGCCGCAGCTTCTCATGCATCGCTGACCATCCGGCTTGGGCAGCCATCTCGTCGAGCATCGTGCGCACATCTGCATCGGCTTCCGGCAGCATGCTCAAGCCTTCGCGCAGCGCCTTGAAGTAGAGCATCGTGCCGCCGGTCAAAAGTGGGATGCGTCCGCGGCTATGGATATGCGCAATCGCACGATTGGCGTCCGTGCAGAAACGCGCGGCCGAGTAACGCTCGGTCGGCTCGATAATGTCGATTAGATGATGCGGAATCTGCGCAAGCGTGCCGGCGCCGGGCTTGGCTGTGCCGATGTTCATCTGACAGTAGATTTGTGCTGAGTCGACGCTTACGATTTCGAACGGAAAACGCGCGCACAAATGCATTGCGAGAGCGCTCTTACCCGAGGCGGTCGGACCCGCGAGAAGAATTACCGGCAGTTGTGCAACACTTTGGCGTGCGGGATCGCTGACTAACAAAGAACTCCGCATCATGGCAGGCATGCTCATCAGCACCTCCCGCTCGCTACCGATGCGGGTGGACCTTTATTCGCCGCGCTGGAACATGCGATCCAGCTGATCGAGCGTAATCTGGGTCCAGGTCGGGCGGCCGTGGTTACATTGACCGGATCGCTCCGTGTCTTCCATCTGGCGAAGCAACGCGTTCATTTCCGGAACCGTCAAGATTCGGTTCGCGCGAACCGCGGCGTGGCACGCCATCGTCGACAGGGTTTCATCGCGCCGATCCTGCAACACCCGGCTCGCGCCGAACTCGCCAATTTCACCCAGCACATCGCGTGCGAGTCCGGCCGGATCTGCGTCTTGCAGCGGCGCCGGTACCGATCGTACCGCCAGCGTGTCGGGTCCTAAGACGGCGATCTCGAAACCGAGTTGGGCGAGTGCATCGGCATTTTCTTCCACCACCGCGATCTCCAACCGGCTCGCTCTTAGCGTCGCGGGGATCAACAGCGCTTGCGTCGGAATGCGATCGCGATCCAGCGCCGTCTTCAGCTTTTCATACATGATCCGCTCGTGCGCGGCGTGCATGTCGACGATGATCAGCCCAGCGGGGGCTTGCGACAATATATAGACGCCCGACAGTTGCGCGATGGCGAAGCCCAGCGGCGGAATTTCGTGCTGCTGCGCCGGCGACGGCGAAACCGTGTCGCGGCGACCGAACATCACATCATAGAAGCCGGGGGGTTGCCGCGTACCAAGCGGCATCGGGCGTTGACGCGCAACGAAGCTTTGCGCAAATGCGGCTGCGCTCGGCGCCGATTGACTTAGGCCAGGCATCACCGGCTGTGTCGGGGCCCAACTCGGTGTGAGGGAGGCTGCCCCCGGCGCGCTGCCGGCGCGTGCATCGCCCAGCGTGCGCATCAGCGCGTGCAACAAGAATTGATGTACCGCACCGGAGTCGCGAAAGCGCACTTCGCTCTTTGTCGGGTGTACGTTGACATCGATCTTTGCCGGATCCAACTCGAGAAACAGCACGAATGCCGGGAAGCGTTCCTGATGCAGCACATCGTGGAACGCCTGCCGCACCGCATGCGCAATCAAGCGGTCGCGCACGAAACGTCCGTTAACGAAAAAATACTGGTAGTCGCGCGAGCTGCGATTGAACGTGGGCGACGCGAGCAGCCCGGACACGCGCACATCGCCCGATTGCGCCTCGACGTTCAAGCAGGCATCCTGGAAATCCATTCCGAGTACCGCACCGGCACGCTGCTCGAACGTTTGCGCCGGCAGCCGACTCAACATGCGGCCGTTGTGCTGCAGATTCATTGCGATTTGCGGACATGACAACGCAATCCGATTGAACGTTTCTGCGCAGTGACCGAGCTCGGTGGCCTCGGTGCGCAGAAATTTGCGGCGCGCCGGTGTGTTGTAGTAGAGGTCGCGTACCTCGATCGTTGTGCCGACTTGGGCTGCCGCGGGCTGTGGCGCGTCGAGCGCTCCGCTCGCCGCTTCGATGCGCCAGCCGTGCGTCTCGCCGGGCTCGCGGCTCGTCAGGGCAACTTGCGAAATTGCAGTAATGCTCGCCAGCGCCTCACCGCGAAAGCCCAGGCTCGAAACGCTCTGCAGATCTTCGAGCGTCGCAATTTTGCTGGTTGCATGTCGCGCCAGCGCGAGATGCAGCTGGTCTTTCGGAATGCCGTGACCATCGTCGATCACTTTGAGCTGTTTGATGCCGCCGCTCTGCAATTCGACCAGCACGCTGCGCGCGCCGGCGTCGAGACTGTTTTCGAGCAGCTCTTTGAGTGCAGATGCGGGGCGGTCGACGACTTCGCCTGCCGCAATCTGATTGATCAAAAGCTCAGGCAGGTGTGCGATAGAAGGCATGGACGAGGATTATAGCGTGCGCCATCATGCGATGAATCTCTAGCGGTTGGCGTCGCGCGCTCGACTTCCCTATAATCCGCCTACGCTGAAATTACGGCCGCATCCGACAACAGCAAATAGACGGTCGGGAACACGAAGCGCTGTTTCTGAGGAGACCATTCAACGTGCAGATCGGCATACCGGCAGAAGTTCGCGCCGGCGAAACTCGGGTCGCCGCCACACCGGAGACCGTAAAGAAGCTCGCCGCCGCCGGCCACCACAAGCTGCTCGTGCAAGCGGGGGCCGGAGCCAATGCTTCGATTCCCGACGCCGAGTTCGCCGCGGCTGGCGCGGCCATCGTCGAGACTGCTGCAGCCCTCTATCAGCAATCCGATATCGTGCTTAAAGTGCGTGCGCCGGAAGCCGCCGAAATCGGCTTGCTGAAAGCCGGCACCATCCTGGTCGGACTGCTGAATCCCTATGATGCGTCCGGCATCGACGCACTCGCCAAGCAGGGGATTGTCGGTTTCGCCATGGAATGGCTGCCGCGTACGACGCGGGCGCAGGCGATGGACGTGCTGTCATCGCAGGCTAATATCGCCGGCTACAAGGCGGTGATTCTCGCGGCCAACGAATATCAGCGCTTCATGCCGATGTTGATGACCGCGGCAGGTACGGTGAAAGCTGCACGTGTGCTGATACTCGGCGCCGGCGTGGCCGGCTTGCAAGCAATAGCCACCGCAAAAAGACTCGGTGCAGTGATCGAAGCATCCGATGTGCGGCCGGCAGTGAAGGAGCAAATCGAGAGCCTGGGTGCGAAATTTCTCGACGTCCCGTTCGTGACCGACGAAGAACGCGAGATCGCGCAGGGCGTCGGCGGTTACGCCCGTCCCATGCCGCCGGACTGGATGCGCAGGCAGGCTGAGCTCGTACATGAGCGTGCGAAGCTGTCGGACATCGTCATCACCACCGCACTCATTCCCGGACGCCCGGCACCGGAGCTGCTCAAGGAAGAAACCGTCAAGGCGATGAAGCCCGGCGCCGTCATCGTCGACATGGCGATCGAACAGGGCGGCAATTGTCCGCTCACCGAGCGCGATAAGATCGTGATCAAGCACGGCGTCAAACTGATCGGCATTGCCAATCTGCCGGCGATGGTCGCGGCTGACTCGAGCGCGCTGTATGCGCGCAATCTGCTCAACTTTCTCAATCTGCTGGTGGACCCGAAGAGCGGACAGCTCAATTTGAATCGCGAAGACGAAATCATCGCCGGGTCTCTGGTGTGTATCGATGGGGCAGCAGTAAAGAAAACTTAGCGGTAAAGAAACCCGAGCAATAAAGAGAATAGGAATAAAGAGAATCTAGATTGCGCGTGCGATAGAATCGCGCCCGCTTGCAGGTCTCGTATAGGTCCGCACTAATCGCTTCTCGGAGAAATGCTAGTGACCAGCGCAATCGATCCCACCATCATCAATCTGACGGTATTTGTTCTCGCCGTGTTCGTGGGCTATCACGTCATCTGGAACGTAACGCCGGCTTTGCACACGCCGCTCATGTCGGTTACCAACGCAATTTCCTCCGTCATTATCGTTGGCGCGATCCTGGCGGCCGGCGCCGAAAACATCGATCTCGGCTCGATCCTCGGTGCGGTTGCAGTCGGGCTCGCGGCGGTGAACGTGTTCGGCGGCTTCATGGTGACGCAACGCATGCTCGCAATGTTCAAGCGCAAAGAACGCAAGAAGGAGGATGCAGCGTGAAGATCAGCTCGCTCCTTCGTGTACGCGTCTACGCATCGAGGGCAATTTGATGTCATCCAATAATGTCGCCCTGGCCTACCTGATCGCGTCGGTTCTGTTCATTCTCGCGTTGAAGGGTCTGTCATCGCCGATGTCCGCGCGACGCGGAAATATGTTCGGCATTGCTGGTATGGTGATCGCGGTTGTCACGACGCTTCTGATCACGAAAAACTGGTGGCTGATTCTGCTGGCGATTGCTATTGGCGGCGCGATCGGCGGGACGGTCGCACGTCGAGTCGAAATGACGCAGATGCCGGAATTGGTGGCCGCGATGCATTCGCTCGTCGGCCTGGCCGCCGTTCTCATCGCCATCGCTGTGGTGCATAACCCGATGACGTTTCATATCTCGGATCCGATCCCGCGCGGAAATCGTATCGAGCTTTTCATCGGCACCTTCGTCGGCGCACTGACGTTTTCCGGTTCCATCATCGCGTTCGGCAAGCTGGCCGGGCTGGGCAAGCAGTTCCGGTTGTTCTCGAGTGCCCCGGTCGTATTCAAAGGGCAGCACTGGGTCAATCTCGCTCTTGCCGTGGTGATGATTGCATTCGGCCTAATGTTCTTTTTTGCCGGCCCTGAGGGGCAATGGTTGCCGTTTCTGGTCATGACCGGCGTCGCCTTCGTACTCGGCGTTTTGATCATCATTCCGATCGGCGGTGCGGACATGCCGGTGGTCATCTCCATGTTGAACAGCTACTCGGGCTGGGCGGCTGCGGGTATCGGGTTTTCGCTGAACAACACGATGCTGATCATCGCGGGCAGCCTGGTCGGATCCTCCGGCGCGATCCTGTCCTACATCATGTGCAAGGCGATGAACCGATCGTTCTTCAGCGTGATCTTGGGCGGCTTCGGTGCCTCGGAAGGCACCATAGCCACCGATGCGCAGCAAAAGCCGGTGAGAAGCGGGAGTGCGGAGGACGCTGCATTTTTGCTGGGGAACGCCGAATCCGTAATCATCGTGCCTGGATATGGGCTGGCCGTCGCACGTGCGCAACACGCGGTTAAGGAAATGGCTGCGAAACTTACAGCGAAGGGGGTGAGTGTCCGCTATGCCATTCATCCGGTCGCGGGCCGGATGCCGGGACACATGAACGTTTTGCTGGCCGAGGCCGAAGTGCCATATGACCAGGTGGCTGAAATGGAAGATATCAACAGCGATTTCGGTACCACTGATGTGGCGCTGATCCTCGGTGCCAACGACGTCGTCAATCCAGCCGCCAAGACCCCGGGCAGCGCTATCTACGGTATGCCGATTCTGGAGGCGTACAAGGCACGAACCGTTATCGTGAACAAGCGATCGATGGCTGCCGGCTACGCCGGCCTCGACAACGAATTGTTCTATCTCGACAAGACTATGATGGTATTCGGCGATGCCAAAAAGGTGGTCGAGGATATGGTGAAGGCGCTCTCCTAGCTCGCCCGATACCGGTAGCACCAACGACGTTTCGGCAAGCAGGGCTTGACCGTGTGCGCTGGCACCGCCGGTCCCCGGGTTTCCGCGTGCTTTCGCGGCACGGCAAATGCTTAGCGGAGTGACCGAAACCGGGTCTCCGCCTATACTGTTGTAGCTGGGGGGCCCTTCATTGGCGGATCTGCGTCTCCGGCGCGATTCGTATTAAGCGTCAGCCAACACTCAAGGGCAATGAACAAGACGACGGTATTCTCCAAGACCGGAAAAGGCCTGCTGGAGATCAAGAACAAGTCGAACCGCCTGTCGAAAGATCAGTTCAGAGTCCTGAATCTGGTAGACGGGAAGGCGACGCTCGTCGATCTCGTCAACAAAAGCCGAGTTCCTGAAGTCGAGCTGCGCAAAGTCCTGACCGTCCTGTCCGATGGCGGCTTCATCAAGGAATTCTCCAATCCGGCGGCGGGCAATGACTATGGCAGTGCCACGATGCCGCCAGTGCCGCCTAACGCATCCTATGCCGACGACTTGGATTTCACCCAGATCCTAGGTCCTGCCAAGGCCAAGCCAGCCTTCTATCAAAGCGCAGTTACTGAACAGCGCCAACGCGAAGAGGGCGATCGCATAGCGTCCGAAGCTGCGGCAGGCAAAGCGCGCGAACAGGCCGAGAAGAAAAACAAGATCGAGGCCGAGCGTCGCGCCAAAGAAGAGGAAGTGTCGCGTCGCATTCGCGAAGACGCCGAACAGAAAGCCAAAGAAGAACAATCCCGCCGCGCCAAATTAGAAGCCGAGATGCGCGATCGCATCGATGGGCCGAAGCGCGCAAAAGAGGAAGCCGAACGCAAAGCGCGCGAACGCGCTGATCTCGAGCGCCGCGCCAAAGAAGAGGTCGAGCGCAAAGTTCGCGAGAAGCTGGCGGCCGATAAGAAAGCAAGAGAGGAAGAAGAGCGCAAAGCCGCGGACGAAGTCGATAGGCGTGCCAAGATCCAGGCCGAGGCGTTGGCGCGTGTGGAGGCCGAACGGCGGCGGCTGCAGGAAGAGGAGCAGAAGCGGCGCGACGACGAAGAGCGGCGCCGCAAAGAAGACGAGGCGCGCAAGCGTGAGCAGGAGCTCGGCCGCCAGCGCAAGGAAGAAGAAGAACGCAAACGGCAAGAGGACGACAAACGCCGCCAGCGCGAAGAGGAAGAACGCAAGCTTCGCGAGGCCGACGAGCGCCGCAAGCGCGAAGACGAGGATCGCAAGCGGCGCGAAGACGAAGAGCGTAAACGTCGCGAAGACGAAGAGACGAAGCGTCGCGACGAAGAAGAGCACAAGAAACGCGAGGAAGAAGAGCGCGTGCGCCGCGAAGAAGAGGAGCGCAAGCGGCGCGAAGACGAAGAGAAAAAGCGCCGCGAGGAAGAGGAGCGTCTACGCCGCGAGGAAGAGGAGCGCCGCGCGGAAGATGAACGCAAGCGTATTGCGAAGGAAGAACGCAAACGCCGCGAGGAAGAAGAACGTCTGCGCAGAGCCGAAGAAGAACGACTGCACAAGGAAGAGGAAGAAAGACAGCGCAAAGAAGAGCAGGAGCGTCAGCGCAAGGCGTTGGAAGAGCGTCACCGGAAAGAGCATGAGGCGCTGCAGGCGCGGCTCGAGCAGGAAAAACGCGATCTCGAAGACGGCGTCTCGCTGCGCGAGCTCGAGGATCGCAAGCGCCGTGCTGATGAGGAAAGCAAGCGCGAATCGGACGAGCGCGATCGCCAGGAACAAGCGCAGCGCCTTCAGCGCGAGCAGGAACAGCGCGAGCGCGAGCAACAGGAGCGTGACAGGCGCGAAGCAGATGAGCGCCGCGCGCGCGAGAACGCGGAGCGGGAACGTTCAGAGAAACAGGCGCAGGACGAAGACGACCTACCGTCGCTCGATCTTACCGAATCGCCCGCCACATCGGTCGCTTCGAGCTTCAATACCGACCTCGACGCACTCAGGCGCGCCGAGCAAGAGGTGGAGAAAGAATTCCTTGCGAAGGAAGAGACAATTCGTAGGGCGCTGGAAGAGCAGGAGCGGCGGTTTCGATTGGAGGATGAAGCACGGCATGCGATGGACCGTGCCGAGCGCGAGTCCCGCGAATGTGCGGACCGCGAAGCGATCGAGCTCTCTGAAGCCGCGGAACGTGCGCGTAAAGAAGCTGAGCTAAGGGCGCGCGAAGAAGCGACTCGGCGCCAGGCCGACGAGAAGGCGCAGCGTGCTCGCGATCAAGAGGAGCGCAAGAAACGTTCGGAAGAGGACCGCAACAAGCGCGAGCGCGAGCGCCGCGAAGGCGAGCAGCGCTCTCGCGAGGAATCTCTGGCGAAGCAACGCGCCGACCAGGAAGAGCGTGACCGGAAAAAATCGGATCGCGAGCGTCTTGGTCGCGAGGCCAAGAAAGGCGGCTGGGGTCCGGCGCGAATGGTTGCGATCGTTGCGGGTAGTCTCATCGTATTGGCCATTGGCGTTGTCCAGTTCGCGCCACTTTCGGCCTACGCACCGGAAATCGAAAAGATGGCTTCAGATGCGCTCGGCGAGCCGGTACATGTCGGGGGTGTACATGCGTCGATGTTCCCGAGCTTTCACATTAGGCTGGACAACGTCGTGGTCGGTGCCCAACAAGACGTGCGTGCACCTACCGTAACGGCCTTCATGGATCTGGGGTCGGCAATGGGCAACGATAAGGTAATCAAGACGCTCCAGATCGACGGGCTGCAAGCGAACTCGGAAGTAATGCCGCGACTATCGGGGTGGCTATTCAGCGCGGCTGCGAAGTCGCGCAAATTGCGCGTACAGCGAGTGGTCTTGAAGGATATCAAGCTGGAGGTCAAGTCGACTTCGCTGCCGCCGTTCGATTCGCAGTTGTACATCGGCGTAGACGGTGCACTTCTGCGCGCGACAATCGACAGCAAGGATGGCCATCTATCGGCGGAGATCATGCCGAGCGGCGCGGAAGCGGATGTGACCGCGCAATTGAAGAACTTTACGCTGCCGCTAGGCCCAAGCTTCGAATTCACCGAAGGCCACGTCAAGGGGCGGCTTTCGAGCGGGCAATTGCGCCTCAACGATATGGACCTGTACTTGTACGGTGGCCAAGTGGGAGGTCATGCGGTGTTGAGCTGGGGGCAGACCTGGAGTCTGGAAGGAGATTTCGAGGCTAAGCGCGTCGATCTCGAGCCCAGTATGAGGTCGCTGAAAATCGATATCGCGTCGGAAGGCAGGGTCGATGCGAAGGGACGCTACTCGGCGCAGAGCAATACGGTCGAGACGCTGTTCAATAATTCCCGCGCGGACGGGAACTTCGTAATTCAGAAAGGCAGTTTGGCCGGTCTCGATCTCGTGCGCGCGTTGCAAACGCAGGCGCGCGATGGTGTCCAGGGTGGCAAAACGAAATTCGATGAGATGAACGGCAACTTCGCTGTTAACGGCAACCGCTTCAACTACAGCAATGTCAGGTTGGTGGCTGGGCTGCTCAACGCGAGCGGAAGCGGCGAAGTGTTGCCCAACAAGGAAGTGGCCGGGCGTGCGTACGTCGAGTTGAGGTCGCCGTCCAATGTTGTAAAAGGCACCTTCCGCGTCACCGGCGACATGAAAGCAATCGTTATCAAGCCATAAGTCTGTCTTACGGTGCACGCGCCGGCTTGCTATGCGCGCCGCATTCACCGTCCTGGAGCCCGTTTTACGAAAGACGCCGAGCGTCTTCCATTGTATCGATATCCTGCAGTACGCCCGGATCGTCGACTGCTATCCGGGTTACCCGTTCTGTATACCTCTGCAAGATTGTGCGGGCGCCGGCATCGCCCGACAACCCCAGCATCTCATCTCTATAGTCGCTACTGAACGCGACCGGGTGGCCGCGCGTGCCTTGGAATTCCGGAACCACGATGCCGTGCTGGTGCTCGAGTGTGTGGGCAATCAGGGCAATAGTATCGACGCGAATATGCGGCATGTCTGCCAACGCGACTACCCAGCCGTTCGCGCCGGCCCTGTGCGCTACGCCTGCGGCAAGGCTGTGTCCCATGCCCTGGTCTGCCTGTGCGCATACGACGATGTCTACGTTTTCGCGCTCGAACAATTCCCGCAGTGACTCGTCGCCGAGACGCACAACCGCCACAACGTCAGTTAACGCTTGGCGCAACCGACGCAGCGATGCGACTCCGAGCGGAACACCATCGGCAAGGTGATGCAACAGCTTGCCGCCGCCGAATCGCGTGCCCGCGCCGGCGCTGAGCAGGATGCCGACGGTCAAAGTTTTCCTGTAAGGATTGCCCGGAAGTCTTGCGAGGTTAGTGGTGGCTGGACTGCGGGCGGACGCTGGCGTGGCGACGCGCGCTGAAGCGCGAGAAAAACATCAGTATGGTACCGGCGACCAGCAGGAACGGAATCATCATAACAACTCCAGCGAGCGCGAGAATTACCCCGCCCACTGCCGCTGAAACGATGATGCCTACCAGGGGCAAGACGACGAATAAGATGACTGCGAGTGAACATACTCCGGCGACCGCTGCGATTACTGCCAGCATTAGGCGAGAAACCGAAGTCCCCGCGTCGCGGTGTGGAATGCCAAGTCTGAGTTGTTGCATACCTGTCCTTGAGTCTGCTCTCCACTGTATCGGACTTCGGTCTGACGACTTGATGAAAAAGCACTGCGTCGCGAAGGAGCGGCTGGCCGCAGGCGAACAGCGGAGGGAAATACTATATCCGAACCAATGCTAAATCTTGCGGAGTTCGGGCGCAACCATGTCGTGCGGCAGCTAAGGATTCAGGGCAAGCTTTTCCCGCGCCAGCGGTGGATTTTTAGCGAAATACTTGCGGATGCCTTGCATGATGGCGGCAGCCATCTGTTCTTGATAGTCGGCTTTACGCAGGCGCCTCTCCTCCTGCGGATTACTGATGAACGCCGTCTCTACCAAGATGGACGGAATGTCGGGCGCTTTCAGAACCGCGAAGCCGGCTTGCTCTACGCGCGCCTTATGCAGCGTATTGATGCCACCGATCTCGTCCAGCACTGCACGAGCGAGCTTGATACTGTCGCTGATCGTTGCAGTTTGCGACAGATCGAGCAGCACCTGCTTCACGTAAGGGTCGGCTACGTCGAGGTTTACGCCGCCGATCAGGTCGGCTTCATTTTCTTTCCGAGCAAGCCAGCGTGCGGCGGCAGAACTCGCACCCCGTTCCGATAGTGCAAACACCGAAGATCCCCGCGCGTGCTCCTTTACGTATGCGTCGGCATGAATGGACACGAATAGGTCCGCTCGCACGCGCCGAGCCTTCGTCACACGCTCGATCAGCGGCACAAAATAATCGCCGTCGCGAGTCAGTACCGCCCGCATATTCGGCTCGCTGTCGATCGCGGCCTTTAATCTGCGCGCGATTGCGAGGGTCACGTTTTTCTCGTCGGTTCCCAACTTGCCGTGTGCGCCCGGATCCTCGCCGCCATGACCAGCGTCGATCGCTACCGTAACCAGCCGTACCACTTCCGGCTCGGGCTTAGGCTTATGTTGGCCGGTGATTTTCTGAATGACTTTCTGCGCTTCGCTCTCGAATGTTCGCTTTGGCTTCGCCGCTGCCGGTGCACCGTTAGCCGGTTCCTCAGGCGATGCAGCTGCCTTTTCCGCCGGCCCGGTTACCGCATTGCTTTGCGCTGACGCGCCGGCGTCGCGGTCCGGCTTTTTGTCTTTATCGAGCTTCTCTACCAGCGCGAGCAACGGATCGACCGGCGCCGCCGGGTAAATGTCGAGCACGAGACGATGTGCGTATTCGCCGATCGGCGCGAGAGAAAATGCTTGCGGCTTGACCTCGGTGCGCAATTCGAAGACCAGACGAACCACGCCGGGACGATTACGTGCAACCCGCATCTGAGAGACATACGGATCGTTCGCGCCGACGCGTGCAGGCAGCTCCCGCAACTGCGGCGTAAGCTCGACGTTTTCGAGATCGACGACGAGCCGTTCGGGATCTTTTGCAGTGAAGACGGTGTACTCGATCGGTTTCGACGATTCGATCGTGACACGCGTGTATTCGGCCGCAGGCCAGATGCGTACCGCGGTAACCATAATGGCGGCCTGTGCGAATACCGGTATTAACCAAAGCAGCACTGCTGCCCTCGTTGCGAACAGGAGGGCCCCGCTGGGCGGCTCGTTTTTCCCGGCTTCCGAAACACTGCCGATGACCCGAGACAGACCGGCGCACGAGGCAAGCGCGGTGAACGCTGGTCTCACGTTACGTTTACCTCTAGCGGCATTCACATCTGCGCATAGTCGATGCGATCGATCACGTGCGACTAGCGATTCATCAGCGTTTGAATGCACTGTAATCCCGCATCAGTTCCCGCAACGATACGCGCGAGCCGACCCGTCTCTGCATATTCCAGATAGATATGCAGGTCGGCGCGAGGAAGACTGTTCCCAGCTTTTTCCGGCCATTCGACAACGCACACGTTGTGTTCATTGAAGGCTTCTCGAAAGCCTGCATCGGCCCAATCTTCTGGCGCATCGAACCGATAGAAATCAAAGTGATGCAAGTATATGCTAGAAAGCTTGTAAAGCTCAACCAAGGTGAAGGTTGGACTCTTTACACGGCCATCGTAGCCGAGCGCGAAGAGGATTCCGCGCACGATGGTAGTCTTGCCGGCACCGAGGTCACCGCTTAGATAAAGCCGTTGTCCTGAGGAAAGCACAGTGGCGAGTGCGCTACCTAACTCCAGGCTGTCCACTTCACTGTGTAAGCTCACACGGGCAGACATCGTGTCTAGTGCCCCAAACTCGAGGCTCACCGCAGCGGCCCATCGGGCTTGGTTTTCTCCCCACGCCGAATGGGGCTGTCGACGCATTCCAAGAAACGCGTCAGCGCCGGAGCCTGGTCAGCGGTGCGCCACGCCAGCGAAATCTCGGTTTCCGGGCTTTTCTCTCGGAGGTTGCGATAGACGACACCAGCTCGGCCCAGGTTGCGCATGGAAGCGGGAATCAGTGCGACCCCCAGGTTCGCCGACACCAGGCTGATGATCGTTTGCATCTGCACCGCTTCCTGTTCCACTCTTGGGCTGAAGCCGGCGCTCCGACAAAAGCCGACCACGTCGTCGAATAGCCCCGGTGCCATATGGCGCGGAAACAATATGAACGCTTCATCTGCGAGCCGGTGCAGGGCCAAAGGGGTGCGCATTTGTGCCAATCGATGCGCCTGCGGCAGCGCCACGACTAAAGGCTCGCGCAGCACGGGGCGGACCGACAACGCTGCATCGACCACCGGCGCGAGCACGAAGCCGACGTCGATCCGCTGGTCGAGCAGATCGCGCACTTGCGCATCGGTAGTCGCCTCACGCAGGCTCAAACGCACGGCGGGATGGCGCTTGCGGAACTCGGAGAGCACGAGCGGCAGAACGTTGTAATCCGCAATCGAGATGAACCCGACTGCAAGCTCGCCGATCTCGCCGCGCCCAGCTTGACGAGCCCATACCGCCGCTTGCTCCGCACGCGAAAGGATATCGCGTGCTTCGCGCAGGAAGACGCGGCCGGCCGGCGTCAGCTCGACTTTGCGCCGAGTGCGCGAGAGCAACTGGACGCCGATCTCCGTTTCGAGCGCTTTGATCTGCATGGATAACGGTGGCTGCGATAGATGCAGTTTTTGTGCAGCACGGCCGAAATGCAATTCCTCGGCGACAGTGACAAAGTAGCGTAGGTGGCGCAGTTCCATCTCTAAAAGGTATCAGTGGGGTCCCGACAATATATTAGACACCGGTATGAGCCTGCAGCAAAATCCACGGTCTGCATTTGTTTTACCGTATTCGGTGTTCGCTTCGATAACTAGAACTTTTCGTGGGAGAAGAAATCATGGCTGCAGACAACTGGCGTTCCAAGCTCATCACCGGCGGCACGGCACGCTCACCCAACCGGGCCATGCTGCGAGCGGTCGGATTTACCGACACGGACTTCGAGAAGCCGATTGTCGGCGTGGCAAACGGACACTCGAACATGAACCCGTGCAATGCCGGCATTCAGCCGCTGGTCGATCGCGCGATGACCGCGCTGCGTGCGGCTGGGGCGATGCCGCAAGTATTCGGCACGCCGACCATCACCGACGGCATCGGTATGGGCACCGAGGGGATGAAGTATTCGCTGGTTTCGCGCGAGATCATCGCGGACAGCATCGAAACATCGGTCAACGGCCAGATGATGGACGGCGTGCTGGTGGTCGGGGGCTGCGACAAGAACATGCCCGGCGGAATGATGGCGATTGCGCGCATCAACGTGCCGGCGATCTACGTGTATGCCGGTACGATCAAACCGGGAAATTGGAAAGGCCAGGCGCTCACCATTGCCAGCGCGTTCGAGGCGGTGGGGTCGTTTACTGCGGGCAAGATGTCGAAAGAGGATTTCGAAGGCGTCGAGAGGAACGCCTGTCCGACCGTCGGCGCATGCGGCGGTATGTTCACCGCCAACACGATGTCCTCGTCGTTCGAAGCGCTCGGCATGAGTCTGCTCGGCTCTTCGCAATTGGCCTCGCCCGACCCGGAGAAAGCCGATTCGTCGTCGGCGTCGGCAACCGTGCTGGTCAATGCGATCAAGAAACAGATCCGTCCGCGCGACATCATCACGCGCAAGTCAATCGAGAATGCGATCTCCCTCGTGATGGCAACCGGCGGTTCGACCAACGCAGTACTGCACTATCTGGCGATTGCCTCGGCCGCAGAAGTCGAATGGACCATCGATGACTTCGAACGGGTTCGCCAGAAAGTCCCGGTAATCTGCGACCTGAAGCCATCCGGAAAATACGTGGCGGTGGATCTACACCGGGCAGGCGGCATTCCGCAGGTTCTCAAAATGCTACTCGCCAACGGTCTACTGCACGGCGATTGCATGACTATCACCGGCCGCACACTGGCCGAGGAGTTGCAAGAGATTCCGGACCAGCCACGCGCCGATCAAGATGTGATCCGGCAATGGGGTAACCCCCTTTATGCGCAAGGTCACCTTGCGATTCTGCGCGGCAACTTGGCGCCCGAAGGCTGTGTCGCCAAGATCACCGGTCTCAAGCAGAACTCAATCACCGGGCCGGCGCGTGTCTTTAACTCCGAGCCCGAATCAATGGACGCGATCATGGCGCGCAAGATTAACCCGGGAGACGTCGTCGTCATTCGCTATGAAGGGCCGAAAGGCGGGCCGGGAATGCAGGAAATGTTAGCGCCCACATCCGCTTTGATTGGCCAAGGGCTTGGAGATTCCGTAGGTTTGATCACGGACGGCAGATTTTCCGGTGCTACTTGGGGAATGGTTGTCGGCCATGTCGCGCCCGAAGCGTACGTGGGCGGCACCATCGGCCTTGTCGAGGAAGGCGACTCGATTACCATCGACGCCGATAAGCGGCTAATCCAGCTAAACGTCCCGGATGATGAGTTGGCGAAACGCCGCGGGGCTTGGAAGCAGCCTGCCCAGCGCTACACCCGAGGTTTGTTAGCCAAGTACACGAAGCTGGTATCGACTGCGAGTATCGGTGCAGTAACGGATCGCTTCGATTCCTGACGAGGTTAGACCTGAGTCCTGCGAGGCGGAGCGGCGGCTTCCGCTGCTGACATTATTTCTTTCCACCCCCTTACGTCGAGAGCCGATGACCTTCGCGAAACTCTCGGGCTGCTTGCTCGCATCCGCTGGTGTTGCGGTGGGGCTGGGCGAACGCGGGTTCAGTCATGACGATAAGACTTGGAAGGGCGATCTCTATATGTTCGGCGCGGCCGCGATCGGATCGATCTATAACACGCTGTCGGGCGTATTCTTGCGCAAGTATCCGGCGCCTGCAGTGGCGGCCTTGACCGTACCCGCGGGGCGCGCTAGCGGTGTTCATTCTCTTGCTGTCTACCGGCGATCTCTCCGGTTCGGGCGGCTCAGCCAGCGGGCTGGTCAGCGATCGTCTATCTGATGACGTTCGGTGGGGCGGTCACGTTTTTTCTCTGGATCTGGGCGCTGGAGCATACGACCCCGTCGCGCGTCTCGGTCGCGGTGACGTTGAATCCGGTGTCCGCCGCGTTCCTGGCGGCCGTACTGCTTAACGAGCCAATCGGCCGGCGCCTCTGGCCCTCGGGCTGGTCGCGACTATTTTAGGGATTACTGTCGCAAGCTGGTCAAGCCTGCGGCGCGCATTTGCCCGTGCTTGACCGCATCGATAGCTTTACAGGTTTGCGCCGGGCCCGTTTCCGAGGTTTTGATAACGCAAGCGCTCGGCTTCGATGAACTGCGCCATGAACTTGCTCTGGAGTGCGTCGAGGACTGCATCGGTCGCACCCTTATCGTGCAGCGATGCTAATTCAGCGCCAGCAAGTCCAGCCATCGGCCGCGTGCGGA
>JBDTMS010000001.1:0-32909 GCA_039934195.1 Betaproteobacteria bacterium | reverse complement strand
AGCTGCGCGTTCCATCCGGCGATGGCGGTCTGGAAGACTACGAATACCGCTGGGTGACGGCGGACGAGGCGGATGATGTTTTGCCGCCGCGCCTCGGCGTGGTGCTGCATTTCGCCGTGCGTCAGCTTAGTTCTGGCGCCGGACAGAAACGCTAGCCGATTTTCCCGTCACGTTTCCGCGCGCAAGCGCTCGCGCAATTCCGTCTTCAACACTTTGCCGTAATTGTTCTTCGGCAGGCTGTCGACAAAACGATAGGCGCGCGGCCGTTTGAAGCGCGCGATGTTGCGCAGACACAGATCGTCGAGCTCGCTTTCGGCGAGATGCATTCCCGCATGACATACAACGAACGCGACAATCTCCTCGACCCAATCGGCGTGCGGCCGGCTGACGACCGACACTTCCACCACCGCCGGGTGACGCAGCAGCACTTCCTCGACTTCGCGCGGATAAACGTTCGAACCGCCGCTGATGATCATGTCTTTCGAGCGATCGCGCAGTGTGAGAAAACCGTCATCGTCGATCGAGCCGACATCGCCCGTGTGCAGCCAACCGTTGCGCAACGTCGCTGCGGTGGCTTCCGGATCGCGCCAGTAGCCTTTCATCACGATATCGCCGCGCACCAGTACCTCACCGATCTCACCCGCAGACAGCGGCTGGTCATGTTCGTCGGCCACCATCACTTCCACCGCCGATTGAGCAGTTCCCACCGAAGCCAGCCGATCTTCCCAACGCAGCTGCGAACGATCGGAAATCTGCTCGCGCGTGAGCGAGGTGATCGCCATCGGACATTCGCCCTGCCCGAAGATCTGCACGAACTTGTCGCCGATGATCTTGAGCGCCTGTTGAATATCGGTGCGATACATCGGACCGCCGCCGTAGATGATTGTCTTGAGACCGGGAAGCGCAGCCGGATGCTGCTCGAGATGCAGCACCAGACGCCGCACCATCGTCGGCGCGGCGAAGAACGCGACGCCGCTCCAGTGGTTGCATAAACTCACGATCTCGCCGGGATCGAAATGGCCGTGCGCGGGAATCACCTGATTCGCACCGCGCAGCACATGCGGAAAGTTATACATGCCCGAGCCGTGCGACATCGGTGCGGCGTGCAGCACGCACTCGTTTGCCGCGATCTGATCGACATCGGCGAAGTAACAAAGCGTCATCGCCATCACGTTCCGATGCGTGATCATCACGCCCTTCGGCCGGCCAGTCGTGCCGCTGGTGTAGAACAGCCACGCGACGTCATCGGGTCGCGATGCGTGCGGCTCGATCTCGCCGCTTTCGCACAACGCCTCGTACGCGCGCGACGGCACGTCGATCACGCGCGAGAGTTGCGGGATTCGGTTCTGCAGCGCCGCTATCGAGGCGTGCAGATCGGCGCTGACGAAACAAGTGTGCGCGGCGGCGTGTTCGAGAATGTACGCCGCCTCTTCCGGATGCAGCTTGGCATTGATCGGCACCGCAGTCAGGCCGGCTAGCCAGGTGGCGTACAAAATCTCCAGATACTCAGGGCAATTCGCCATGATCAGCGCAACGCAATCGCCCGGCTGCAAATCGAGCTCGGATCGCATGCCGGCGGCGAGTGCCATCGCGCGATGAAGCATCTGCGCATAAGTGGCGATGACCGTGGCACCCAGCGACACGGCGGGACGCTCGGGATACGTGCGTGCGGCACGCAGTAGAAGATGTGCGATGTTCATATCGGATTGCTCGAACGTATCGGGGGCGAAAGCACGCGATGAGAATCGCTAGCTGCGGGTTTGCGCGTTAGCGCACACCGTGTTTCGCGCGGTAGTGCTTGGCGAGCACCTTGCGCGTCTGCGCCGTCGACTGTGGATTGCGCACCGGTCGCAACGTTGCCGGTCGCTTCGACCGTGCCTTAACACCGGGGCCTGCGGGTTTGCTCATCGGGCAGCGTCTAGATTTACTCGGGCACGAGCCATTAGATTCACTCGGGCACGAGCCAGCGGACGCGTACACCGCCCTGCTCTTCTTCGTTCAACAACGGCCATAACCAATCCAGAATCGTCTTCGCCTCCACTTCGAAACCAAACGGCGGATTGATCACCAGCATGCCACAGCCGCGCAATCCCTGATTCCACCCCTGCGGCAAGATAGAAAGCTCGACCTGCAAAATCTTCCGTACGCCGGTCGCGATCATTCCGCGTTCGAACGCATGCATCGCCATTGGCTCCATCAACGGATACCAGAGCGCATAAACGCCGGTCGCCCAGCGCGTATAACCGG
This sequence comes from Betaproteobacteria bacterium, assembly GCA_039934195.1. Classification (GTDB taxonomy): domain Bacteria; phylum Pseudomonadota; class Gammaproteobacteria; order Burkholderiales; family SHXO01; genus SHXO01. The sequence continues at coordinate 30,662 of JBDTMS010000001.1, read as the reverse complement.
CGAGCCAGCCTTCGGTCATGCGATCGAACTCTCCCGACCGATCGAACGACGAATCGACCAATACCAATCCGCGACGCTCGCGTGGCGGCAGGTACGCGCGCAGGGCTTCATAACCGTCCTGGCAATGCACCTGCACTTGCGCATCGCTGCGAAACCGCTCGGTCAGCCGCTTGCAGTCGTCTTTGTTCAACTCGTTGAGCACCATGCGGTCCTGGCTGCGCAGCAGTCGGCGCGCGATGCGCGGCGAGCCTGGATAGTAGTGCAGACGGCCATCGCTGTTCTCGGCACGCACTGCTGCAATGTACGGATGCAGCAGCTCCGGAAAATCCTTGCGGTCCCACAAGCGGCCGATGCCGTCCTCGTATTCCTTCAGCTTCTGCGCCCACTCGTGCGTGAGATCGTAGCGGCCGATGCCTGCGTGCGTGTCGAGATAACACAGCGCCGCATCTTTGCGCGTGAGTAGAAGCAGCAGGCGCGTGAGCAGCGTGTGCTTGAATACGTCCGCGAAGTTGCCGGCGTGGAACAGGTGGCGGTAGGCAAGCATGTCTGACTGCAGGGGCTGGGGGCTAGGGACTCGGGCCTAGGGAATTGCCGCAGGCCTTCGCTGATTTGAAAGCGGTGATCGGTGATCTATGATTAATTCTGAACCCATCTTGATCTTTAGAGCTTGTCGTACTTAGTGCGCAGGCCTTTCGATTTTTCCACCGGATATTTCTCAGCGTTCAAGACCAGCTTTTTCGCGCAGGCTTGCATGGGATCGATGTCGAGTTTGTCGCATAGGCGAAACACGAACAGCAATACATCGGCGACTTCCAGCTCGACTTCCGCATGCGTGCTGGCTGGCAGGGACGCGCTTTCTTCTGCTGTGAGCCACTGAAAGTGCTCGAGCAGCTCGGCGGCTTCTACCATCACCGCGCTGGCGAGATTCTTCGGGTTGTGGAACTGGTCCCAGTCGCGTTCCGCCACGAATTCGCGCAATCGCTCGCGCACAGCCTGTAAATCCCCGAATGTCTGCACCGCTCAGTCCTTTCCGTTGTCGCTGTCAACGATACAAGTATAGCGACTTAACCTCGGTGATCAGTGATCAGTGATCGGTGATCAGTGATCGCTGATCGGTGCTGGTAATTCAAGCGCAAATAGTGTGGTGTCCCATAAATTTGGCGCACATTATTTGCTCGCAGTTCGAGTATCTTGTGGCCTATCGCTACTCTGTCCAAGCTCAGATCGGTGACCAACTGTTTGAGCTTTCAATTCTCCTCCTCAAGTTGCTTGAGCCGCCGCAGCTCCGGCACCCCCAGCCCTGCATACTTCTTCTTCCAGGCGTAGAACGTGGCTTGGCGAGACGCCGGCTCTGCGGCACACTTCTTCGAATCGACGTGCCGGTATCGGCCTGGTGCAAAGCGAAGGCAATTTTCTCCTCACTGAATTTCAACTTCTTCATCTGCGATCTCCTTTCTTCAGAAAAGTATCGCCAATTTTTTATGGCTTTGCCTTGTCCAGTTTTTTGGGGTGAGGTCAGCATTTTAACGCTAGGAGATTCGAATGAAGAGGTCTCGATTTACCGAAACGCAAATCCTGGCCATTCTCAAACAGGCCGATTTGGGCCAAGTTGTGCACCCCGCGCGTTGTTTCAGCCGTCGTCTACAGACCTACCGGCATAGTTGCGCCGGGGGCAGACGGTCAATACATGCGTGAAGACGCGTCGAGCGCGACGGCGCGTGTTACCCGGTAGACGACCGGTTTTATTCTGTGCGGGCTCCATTTTTGAGACGATAAGGTTCGTCGACGCGGCCGAGCGGCGACGGTACGTCCGCGCCCGCCTGACGTTTGCGGAACAACGCGGTGCGCGCCAACAGGACGGTCGTGACCGGCACCGTTATCGAGAGCAAGACGATGATCGCCCAGGCGTGAATGGCGAGCCGCGATTCGAGCGCAGAAAAATACAGAATCGACGCGAACGTCACACACCAAGCGCCGATGGTATTGGCCAGCGCCGAAGCATGCATTCGGAGGAAGAAGCCCTTCATGCGCAGCAGCCCCAGTGCCCCAATCAATGAGAACAACCCGCCGGCGACCAACAACACGGCCGCCAACGCTTCGATCCAGAGCGGCACGGACGACGTGCTCATTCGATCACCTCGCCGCGCAACAGGAACTTCGCCATCGCCGTGGAACTGACAAAGCCGAACACGGCGATCAGCAGCGCAACTTCGAAGTACATGTTGCTGGCGTAGCGAATCCCCAAGGTAAGAATGATCAGCAGGCCGTTGATGTACAAATAGTCTAATGCCAGCACGCGATCCTGTGCGGTCGGGCCTCGGAACAGCCGCGGCGCGGTCAAGGTCATGGCGACCACAAAACACGAGAGCGCCAGAAAAATAGCTGCGGACAACAGCATGCTCATTCGAAGATCTCCTGCAACGATCGTTCATACCGTGCCTTGTAGTGCGCGACGAATGCGGCCTCATCTTTCAGGTCGAAGACATGCACCAGCAACACGCTGTGGTCGAGCGCCAGCTCCGACCAGACGGTTCCGGGAACGACGGTCGTGATAACGGCCAGCGCGGCGAGCGCACTGGGATCGCGCAGCTCGAGCGGTATTCTTACGAAGGCGCCGTTAGGCCCGCGCCAATGCGAACGCAAGACGCCCCACGCAACCTGGACACTCGATGTGATCACATCCATTCCGACCGCAAGAATGAGATGCGCGAGCACAGTTGGACGGCGGATGCGCGAGTGAATCGGGCGCAGCGGAGCTGTGATTCTGGGCACCAGCAGACCCAGCACCCCGGCAAGCAGCAGGTGATCGATGCTCAAAGATTGATTGAGCACGAGCCACAGTGCGAACAAACCAACGGATAGCAGCGGGGACGGCAACCAGCGCTTGATCACTTAACGGCCCCCGCGCCAATTGCCGTCAGTCCAGGGGGATTGGGCACCGGCCTGGCTGACATTACCGCGTCGATGTAGTGCGATGGCTGCTGCAGGGCATCCGCCGTGGCCTGTGCATAGCGCATCACCGGATCGGCGCGAATGGTAAGCAAGGCGCACGCGACGAGCAGCGCGACAATCGGCAAGCATTCGACGATGCTCAGGCGCGGCTCCAAACGATTTTGCGGCGACCAGAAGTAGCGGATGCCGGCGCGCGACAGCGCGATCATCGACAGCAGGCCCGAGGCGATGATCAATGCCAGCAGCATCCAGCCGCGGCCGGTGATCGCTGCAGCTACGCCTGTGTGGCCTAAGCCAAACGGATTGAGCAATGCTGAAAGCATGCTGAACTTGGCGAGGAAGCCGGAGAAAGGCGGCAAGCCTGCGATCAACAATGCACAAGCGATGAAGCTCACTCCCAGGAAAACCAGCGCGGCTGGAATCGCTGTGCCGATCACGACTCGCTGCTGATCGTCCAGATTAACGTCGCGTGCCGGGTGCAGCGGCTCGGGCGGGAAAGGCATCTCGTCGGCCTCGTCTACCAGCAGCATCGATGGCGCTTGCCGCGAGCGCTCGATGAGCTCGACCAGCAGAAACATAGCGCTGATCGCCAACGTCGAGGTCAGCAAGTAAAACAGCGCGGCTGCGGTGAGTGCCGCCTGTCCGAACCCGATGGCCGCCAGCAAAGTGCCGGCGGAGACGATGGTGCTGAAACTCGCCAGCCGGCCCAACTTCTGAGACGCGAGCAAGCCCGCGGTGCCGAAAGCGAGTGTGGCGAGGCCGCCATAGATCAGTACGTCGGCCCCAAACAGCGCGGACGCGCCGGCGTGCGCTGAGAAGAGCAACGTCCACAGGCGCAGCACCGTGTAGACCCCGACTTTGGTCATGATGGCGAACAATGCCGCGACCGGCGCGCTCGCCGCTGTGTACGCCGGCACCAGCCAGAAGTTGAGCGGCCACATTGCCGCTTTGGTTAGGAAGGCAATTGCAAGAATCGCCGCCCCCGCGTGGAGCAGCCCGCGGTCGGCCTGGGCGACTTGCGGAATCTTCTGCGCGAGGTCGGCCATGTTGAGAGTGCCGGCGACCCCGTAGATCAGCGCCGCTCCGATCAGAAACAGCGAGGACGCCAGCAAGTTGACTGCGATGTAGTGCATCCCCGATAGAACGCGCGCGCGTCCTGATCCGTGCAGCAGCAGGCCGTAAGACGCTGCCAGCAGCACTTCGAAGAACACGAACAGATTGAATAGATCGCCGGTGAGAAAAGCCCCGTTCAGACCCATCAGTTGTATTTGCAGCAACGGGTGAAAGTGCACGCCACCGCGATCCCAGCGGGCAAGCGAGAACAGCACCGAGCACAGACCGATGATTGCGCTCAGCACGAGCATCAGTGCTGACAACCGGTCGACTGCCAGCACGATGCCGAACGGCACGTCCCAGTTCGACGGCAGGTAGACCCCGATCACCGCAGGCACACGACTCGAATTGACCATACCGAGCAGCGCGATCGCCACGAGCAAGCCGAGCATGCTCGATGCTACGCTGACCGCCCCTTTCCATCGCCGCCGCTCGCCCAGCAACAGCATGACGATGGCGCTGAGTAGCGGCAGAAGAATGGGCGTGATAATCAGATGCGCCGGCCAGCCGCTCATATGTCGCTTTTGTCGCCATCGACATGGTCGGTCCCGGTCAGTCCGCGCGATGCCAGCAGCATCACCAGGAACAGCCCGGTCATGGCAAAGCTGATGACGATTGCAGTCAACACCAGCGCTTGCGGCAGCGGGTCGGTGTAGTGAAGCAGATCTTGCGGCACGCCCGGCTGCAGCAGAGGTTCCTTGTCGATCGACAGGCGCCCCATGCTGAAGATGAACAGATTGACCGCATACGACAGTAGAGACATTCCCGCTATCACTTGAAAAGTACGCGGGCGCAGCAGCAGCCACACGCCCGAAGCCGTCAGCACGCCGATGGCAAGCGCGACGACAACTTCCATCACGGCGCTCCCGAATGAGCGGACTCGCGGTGGCTGCGCACCGATTGGTGCGCCAGCGCGGTCAGGATCAGCAGGGTAGCGCCGACCACCACAGAGAACACGCCCATGTCGAAAAAGAGCGCGCTCGGCACATGGATCTCGCCGATCACCGGTAGATGCAGTTGCGCCGTGTGGGTCGTCAGGAATGGATAACCGAACGCGAGTGCGCCTAATCCGGTTATCACTGCGAACAAAAGTCCGATGGCGATCCAGCGCGAGCGGCGCAATTCCATATGCGCCTCGACCCACTGCGTGCCGGCGACGATGTACTGCAGGATCACCGCTACGGATGCGACGAGGCCGGCCACGAAACCACCGCCCGATTCGTTGTGACCGCGCATGAATAGATAGATGGCAAGCACGATGGCGATCGGCAGCAGCAGCCGCACCAGTACGGCAGGCACGAGCATGAAGCCGAGCGCGGTGTCGCGTGCGATACGCGGATTGATCAGATCGGTAATGAGATCGGGCGGCAGCGCGCGCTGCTGAGGCGGGGATTGAACCGTCTCGCGTGGCGGCCGAAACCGTCGCAGCAAGGCATAAACGGTCAATGCCACGGCGGCCAACACGGTGATCTCGGCCATCGTATCAAAGCTGCGAAAATCCACCAGTAGCACGTTGACCACATTCGTGCCGCCGCCCTCCGGCAAGGTACGGGTTAGAAAGTAAGGCGAGATGCTTTGCGGAAAAGGCCGCGTGAGCATTGCGTAGGCCAACGCTGCCATACCGCAACCCGATAACACGGCGAGCGCCAAGTCGCGCGAACGCCGCAACAGCGTTTGCGCCGTTATCGGAAGCTCGAGGGGAATGCGCTTGGGCAACCACCGCAGACCGAGCAGAAACAGCACGGTGGTGACGACCTCTACCGCAAGCTGCGTCAGAGCCAGATCAGGCGCGGAGAACCACACGAAGGTGAGGCAGGTGGCAAGGCCGGCCATCGCGATCATCGTCAGCGCTGCGAGCCGATGATACTTGGCTTGCCATGCAGCACCGATCGCGCCCGCCATTCCGACCAGCCACAGTGTCGCAAACATCGGCGATATCGGAATCAGCGGGCGCTCGCCCCAGCTAAAGTCGCGTCCCCACAATGCGAAAGTCGTCCCCAGAACGGTCAGGCTCATCAGCACAAACAATTGCGACTGCAGCCGATGCGTACCGAACAACAGCAGCGCCCGGCGCGCCACCAAGTTCGCGGCTGCGAGCGTGCGCTCGTACATACGCTTGCCATCGAAAAACCCAATCAACAGCGGACGCTCGATGCGGCCGCCCTCGAGCCGCTTACGCAACCACAGATACACAACGATGCCGCCGCCGATGGCCACAACGCTCATGATCATCGGTGCGTTGAAGCCATGCCAGACGGACAGGCTGTACTCCGGCAATTGTCCGCCGACGACCGGCAGCGCGGCCGCTCTCAGCGCCCAGCCGATTGAAATCTCCGGAAACATTCCCACCACTAAACACGCAAGCACCAGCAGATCGACCGGTACACGCATCCAGCGCGGCGGTTCATGCGGCCGACGCGGCAGATCGGTTGAGAGTGGATCGAAAAAAATGTCGTAACTGAAGCGCAGGGAATAAGCCACCGCGAAAATTCCCGCAAGCGTTGCGGCCAGCGGAAGACCGAACTCCACCCAGGGCAGCGAAGAGATGTACACCGTCTCGGCAAAGAACATTTCCTTCGATAGAAATCCGTTGAGCAGCGGCACCCCGGCCATCGCTGCGCTCGCTACCATCGCTAGCGTTGCGGTAATCGGCATCACTTTGAACAGTCCGTTGAGACGGCGGATATCGCGCGTCCCGGTTTCGTGGTCGATGATGCCCGCTGCCATGAACAGCGAGGCCTTGAACGTCGCATGGTTCATGATATGGAACACAGCGGCGACGGCGGCCAGCGAACTATTGAGACCCAGCAACAACGTTATCAACCCGAGATGACTGATCGTCGAATACGCGAGAAGGCGCTTGAGATCGTTCTGGAACATTGCCGTATACGCACCCAGCAGCAAGGTGCACAACCCGGCGCCACCGACGATCCAGAACCACTGCTCCGTGCCTGAAAGCACCGGCCACAGGCGCGCCAGCAAAAACACGCCCGCCTTTACCATCGTAGCCGAATGCAGGTAGGCGGAAACCGGGGTGGGCGCCGCCATCGCGTGCGGCAGCCAGAAGTGGAAAGGGAACTGCGCACTCTTGGTGAACGCGCCGAGCAGCACGAGCACGAGCGTGACCGTGTACAACGGATGCGCGCGCACGATCGCGCCCGACGCGAGGATTACATCGAGGTCGTAGCTGCCCGCGATGTGCCCCAATAGCAGCGCCCCCGCGAACAGACACAAACCGCCGGCGCCGGTGACGATGAGCGCCATGCGCGCGCCCCGGCGCGCATCGGCACGGTGATGCCAGTAGCCGATCAAAAGAAAGGAGAACAAGCTGGTGAGCTCCCAGAAGAACACCAGCTGGATCAGATTGCCCGACAGCACCATACCCATCATGGCGCCCATGAATGCGAGCAAAAACGAAAAGAAGCGCGGTACCGGATCGGCAGGCGACATGTAGTAGCGCGCGTACAGCACGACCAGGGCGCCGATGCCGGTCACCAGCATGGCGAGCATCCACGCCAGCCCGTCCATGCGGATCACGAGATTGAGTCCGACACTGGGCAGCCAGAGAATTTCTTCGCGAATCACGCCGCCGTTGCCGAGGGCGGGAAACAGCAACGCAACCTGCACGACGCAGATGAGCGCCACCAGCCCCGCCAAGGTGGACTCGGCGTTGCGCGCGTTCGTCGGCAGCAGGGCCGCGATCACACTGCCAATGAAGGGCAGCGCAAGCAGGACGGACAGGGCCATGACCTTATTTGGGCGTTTGCTTCATTGGTTTTTCATAAGGCGATTGGAATCAGCGCGCCCAAGCAAAACGTCGGCGGCAACGATAGGGTATTTTTCTCGGCCGTGCTTGCATGATTTTCGCAGCGCCGGATAATTTTAGAGGATCGAACACAGACCGACCGCTGCAGGCTAGCAAGCCTTCTCTGCCGCCTCTTGTCATTCCGCCTGCGCTGCGATTTCGGCAAGCGTCAGGTCTCTTAGGCGACGGACGATTTGCTTTTAGCAGACGAGGGCCGAGACCGACCCCGACCTCGCTTCACACTGATGCACTGTTTTGTTCTGGATGGCATTCGGCCACGTTTGTCGATGTACCGATTGCTGAATCTCGATTCGGTGGACGGCCGGTATGGAGGCTGACTCGATAACCTGGGCACAACTCGAAGTAGCGTGCGATGTTTGACGGTAGAGGGCGTCGACGCTCGGTTCGCATTGCAGTGGCGCATCGGCCCGCTCGTGCTGAGCCGCTCCACATTGCCGGCAAGGCTCGAACGATAAGTTACCTCGCGCCGGTCGTATCGACCAGTACATCGCATTGCGAATAGGAAAGCACGTGGCGTGTTACGCTGCCGACAAAGAAGTCTTCGACCATCGAACCGTGCTTGGCTAGCACGATCAGCTCGGCGCGAAGCGTCTTTTCCCTCGCAACGATCAGGCGGCGCGGGTCGGCTTGATCCACGACATCCGCGAAGCGGCGCATATTGCCATGAACGTTCTCGGTGAGACTGCGGATTTGGCTCAGCGCCTGTTGTTGAGCGTGAGCGCGGTTACGTTCGATCTCTGAGTGCGATACGCCGGCCATCCGCAGTTTCCCCTCGAAGGGGAGGTCGAACGCGTGGACCAGTGTTATTTGCGCGGTGGGTGCAACAGTCAACGCCAGGTTTAGCGCGGACGCTGAATATTCCGAGAGGTCCACGGGCACCAACACATTATTATATGTTCCGTGCGACTCCCGTTTGACCACGAGAACGGGCCGCCTGATTTTTCTGAGTAAGCGCTCTGCCGTCGTTCCGATGATCGAGTCGCGCAGCGGGTTCAATCCACGGGCGCCGAGCACTGTCATATCCGCCTGCTCGGACGCGGCGAGAATATCGTCCAGCACGTTGCCGATACTGACGCGTGCATTCGCCGCAACGCCCGTGTCCGACGAGATATTTGCGCCCAGCTCACTGAGCATCGATCGCACATCGTCGATCAGGGCGGCTTCTGCGGCGAGATGCGCGAGAAACATTCCGCGCAGGGCGTCCAACGAGGGCCGGCTCATAACATGCAACAGCTCGAGTTGGGCGCCGCTTTCTGCGGCGAGCACGGCCCCGCGGTACGCGGCGTGCCTGGCGCTGTCCGAGAAATCAGTTGCGACCAATATCGATTTGAATGTCATATGTCGACTGTTGTCCAAGAATGCTAGTGCCCGCACGTCCGTGCTCGCCGTTCCGAGAAAACGCCCAGCGTGCTGCGAGGGGAATCAACCGGCCGGTGCTCGACGCCACTACGAATATATGGGCGGCTACATCGAAGATGGAGATCGGCCCTGCAGCAGATTGGAGTTGACCGCTCCAATCCAGCACTGAAACCAAAGCACGGTGCGGACAGGAACGTTCGACGGATGCGCATTGCAACGCACGCTAAACACAGCAAACCGTTCAGCCGCGACTAGCGCAACCAGGCGAACTGAGTCTGCGCTCGAGCGCGCCGGGGCTGAGTCGCGCGGTTACATCTGTTTGCTGTGTTGCTGCGAATACGTTGCTACAGCGCACACGCTAGGGGCGTGTTGTTGATCGAGACGTATCGCGACTCTACACGCTGGGTGGAGTCTGCTTCGGTAGATCAGGCTGGGAGGCAGTCGTGTTGCCCGCTGATAGATAGCGTGCCGAGGTAGGTGCGCACCTTGCGCGTAACCTGTCGTAGCCTTGGCCGAATCCCGCCCGCATCAACCGACGCACATGCACACTCAAAACTGAGGCGACGCTTTTGCAAGAGCGGGGTCTCGCCTGGGATGGTAATCGCGACCATCACGTGGTCAAGTGTCCCTCGGCCTCGGGCTGGTAGACGATCCTGAGAACGCGAATAGCACGCTCGCCTCCATGCGGCAGACGCAGGCTCGCGGTCTCTCCCACTTTCATTCCCAACAAAGTATTGCCGATGGGAGAGAGCACTGAAACCTTGCCCTGCGCCGTATCGGCTTCTTCCGGGTACACCAGCGTGATCTCCTTCGCGCTGTGAGCGGTCGTGTCTGCATACCGCAGCACGCTATTCATCGTCACGACGTCAGCGGGAATTGCCTCCGATGTGACGACTTTTGCGGACTCGAGAACGTCCACCAGCATTGTTGCGTAGCGCTCCATGTAGGTATTTCCCGTCAGAGCGTCGGCCAGCACTTGCAGGCGTCTTTGATCGAGTGCAGTGATGTAGATGGTATTGGTCATGGCAATTCTCGTATTTAGAATCGATGGATCGTTACTTAACATATAGGGTGCCGGAGGGCGTTTGATAAGGGGATCGGCGTGAACAACATTGTTTCCTGGCCGAACACAATGTGGACCATTCGATCGGGTACGCGGGTGCGCTTTCGAGTTTGGAGGTTAAACCAGTCTCACGCGAGAGCTCGCAAAGCCGGCCCCAGGCGCGAGAGTGCTCGGACAAGATCGGGCGCCGACATTCCCTCGCAACCCTCAGGTGATACCGCTATCGAGTCTGCAGGGAAACGCTATTGTTCGGGCATCCTCGGTAAAATTCATCATGGATGCGAGCGCTCAGAGCCAACCGCCACTAAAACCCGCTCGTCGCAGGCCGCTGACGATGTATGGGCAATTGCGCATCCATCGCCACGGCGCGCCGGTGCGATAGTTTTCGATCATTAGAATGATCGGCCCTTGATTGAGCCCAAAATGCCAAGGCGATACCCAGCAATAGGGATTGTCGGAGTTCACCGGGTAGGTCGGGTTGAAAGACGCTTTGAAGCCGTACGGGTTGGAGTCCATTAACCGCACGTCGTGAACACAATAGTCGAGCGCGGGCAGTACGATCTCCGGCGCGAATGGCAGCGACGCCACCACCGCCCACGGCGCCAGGGTACCGTCATCGGGTCCGTACGGCACGCCTCTCCCCAGGTAATCGAAGAACTGGCGTTCGATGCCGTCCACTTTGAGCGTGCGCGGGCCTGGTCCCTCGCATGCGGTAACTCCCCAGCAGCGATCGCCGTAGCCGACGAACTTGAGCGGATTATCGATCGCGTACTGTCGTTGCACATAAGAGGCGCGGCGGCTGTTCTCGAAATAGTCGATGCCCTTGCCACGCATGAAAGCGTCCTGAATGCCGCGAAAGTCGATCCAGACATGCGAGAGTTGATGCGTGAACAACGGACCTGCGAATAGGTAATCCTGACCGTAACAGCTTTCCCAGCGGTAAGTGGAAGCCCATGCGGCATAACTGCTCTCGGGTAACGGATGTGTGGGCGAGCCGAGCCCTAGGATGTACAACAACAGCGCCTCGTCATAGCCTTCCCAGCGGTACTCGAGAAATCCACTTTCAGGCTTCCAGCCGTGCGTTACCGTCGCACCGTGATTCTGTGCCCATTGCCAATCGGCGCGGCGATAAAGCGCATGGGCCAAGGTGCGAATTTCATGCTCGGCGGCAGTGTCCGCATCGAAGTAAGCTCCAGCAGTCAACGCACCCGCCAGCAGAAAGGTGCTGTCGATGGTAGACAGCTCGCACTGCCAGACGCGCCGGCCGGTCTGCATATCGAGAAAGTGGTAGTAGAAGCCACGGTAGCCGGTGGCGTCCGGTTCGCGGCCCTGCGGACTGTTCCAGAAAAAACGCAGCGTTGCGAGGACTCTTTCGATCGCCCAAGCGCGCGTGATGAAGTTACACTGGATGGCCACCGGATATGCCGCGAGCGCGAGTCCGACGGCCGCAATGCTGGCCGGCCAGCCCGGTTCGTTCTTGTCGCGCACCAGCCCGTTGCTGGCATTCGTTTCCTGCACGAAGTAGTTGAATGATTCGCGCTGCAGCTTTGCAAGATCGACATCCGGCTGTCTGCTGCTCATCATCTCACTCGCTCTTTCCGGGGGCCGCGCCTAATCGAGAGTGACCGAGGACGTTACCGGACAGGACATCCCGACCACGAGCGCGATATTGCGTGGTTGCATTCCACCCTTTGCGCTTCTTTCATCTTGCTACGATGCATTGCGCAAAGTTCGAGACTGCATTTTAGTCCGCTGAAAGCTCGCCAGTTCACGCGCCTTGGTGCGTTGCCGGAGCGCAAGCGCGTGAAGTCCCGGTCCGGTTGATTCGTGGGACTACTTCTCTTGGAGAAGACGCCGATAGCTGGATGGACCATAGCTCGATCAGGCCTTCGGCTTATCGCTTAACGGACACATCACGCGAATACATCGCCGTTACGCGTACGTCTGATATATCGCCGTTATTCCTGCGTTTTGGCGAAGTCGATGACGATCTCGCCTGGTTCGCGCTTGACGTAGTGGATCTCCACCTTATCGCCGTAACGCGCACGCAACTGGTTGAGAAGCGGCAGCGGATCGTGGTCATTGCAGAAGCGCATGGTTTCCCCCGGCGACAGGGCATCCAGTGCACCGAAGATCGCTGCGTGACGGAAACGCTTGGCGATTCCGCGGGCGTCGAACGGATAAAGCTGGTCGGCTTGGAGGTGGAGATGCGGATTGGCCATGTCAGAAGTCCCGTCGAGTTTGCACGAAAAGCGGTTCTGGTCTAGCTCCCCAGCGGTCGTCAGGGGTCGTCATTCCCGCCGGAAGAGCCTTCGAGTCGAAGCGGCAGCAAGTATTGCAACGAAGTCGATTTCTGCCTGCGCGACATCGGTGCTGAAGCGCGGCGAAACGGCGCAATGGATTGCGAACATCAGCCGGCTTTTCAGAATCGGCGTTCGATATGCCGTGTTCGGGCATTTCGAGGCTCGTTCTACACGAGTGAAAGCATATCACAACATGATACAAAGTCTCCCCCGCTGCACGACGAAACGCATTCACCTGCGCAGACGCACTGCGCTCGCGTCATCACCCGGCGCTCGTTCCCCCCTCGTCCACGAGAGGGGTCTGCCGAGGCATGTCGGCTGGCGGGGGATAAGTGATTTGCACGCCATCAACGTGGGCGAACGCGGTAAGAACGTGCGGTTTGCGTCCCTTCGGTCCGATAATGTCCTCGACGCGAACGCCTCGGACAAGAAGTGCGTCGCCGATCATCGACCGATGACAGCGCCAGGGAACAGCTTCGGCGCACATCAAGACACAACGCTCCGTGCTCGCCAGTTCCGCGACCCATTGAACGTTCTCGGCAAACTCGGCGGACTGCATGTAATCCGCATAACCGCGAAACGAGAGATTGTGCCAGCCGGAGTTGAGGGAATCAGGACGCGCGTGGCGCAAGCCGCCGAGACTCGCAAGATGGTTATAACCAATCTGGACCGCGTTCAAGGATTCAGGAAATGTGTCTCGATTGAACTGCGGATTGTGGCGCGACCGTGGCACGGTCCTCACGTCGAGTACCCGCACAACCTCATTGCTCCTGAGCAACTGTACAAACGTATCCAGCGGCCGATTGGAATGGCCAATCGTGCAGATAAGAGGCGTGTCCATGCGATTTCGTTTGTCGTCCAGGCCGGTCACCGCATGCACCGCGATGCGCCATGCAACAGCATCGTGGTAAGAGCGAAGGAATCTTCACTGGCTCGTAGCGCATGCGTGTCGCCGCCGGCCGAGCAAATCAAGTCCCCTCCGGCATCACCCGCGCCGCGCCCGCTGCCACGGTTCAAACTCCCATCCAGGCATCGGACCCGCGGCCTGGTGTAGGAGCGCGTCGTTGCGGCCAAACAGGAGCGTACGCGAGACTTCCAGGAGGTTGGGCGAATCGCTGCAGACTGCCGTAAGGAAGAAAGTCTCTCATCACCGAGAACGCTCATATCGCAACATCAGCATGTCTCCAGCGGAAATTGCATGCCCAAGCCGCATGCCACGCGGCGTTTGCGCGGCGCCTGCCGTGATACGCCCTGCGCTGCCATTTTCTAGAACTGGGCTGAGCGTCAAGCACAACTCGTCCACGCAGTCCGCTTCGATGAGCGTGCCAAACAGATGCGGGCCGCCCTCGCACAGCACCTGGCGGAGTCCGCGTTGTGCCAAGGCGGCCAGCATCGTGCGCGGATCCAGCGTTTCGTTGCCGCACACCGTGACGTCTGCCACACGAGACAGGTCTTGCCTCTTCTCCAATGCTGAGCGTTTGTGCGTAAAAATGATCGGTCGTGTTGGAGCCAGTGCAAATGCGGCCATCTCCGGGCTAAGATCCAGCTGTCCGGACACGACCGCGAGTGTTGGCTGCGCGGGTAAGCCGTGCTTGACGCGCCAGACGACCGCTGGATCCTCGACTCGCAGGTCACCGTAACCTTCCGTGCGAAGCGTTCCTGCGCCCACCAGAACGACATCGCATACCATGCGAAGAATGTCGAAGACCTTCTTGTCGTCCGCGTTGTTTAGGCCCCTCGTGCGTCCATCGTGAGTCGCGGCCCCGTCTAGGCTGGCGATGAAGTTGGCGCGAACGCGCTGAGCCGTCCGATCGTGTATCGCGTAATGCTCAAGCAGCTCTTCATCGCTATGCTGCATCGATCTAACCCGCGTTGTGCCGCACGAATGCAGGTTGGCGGAAACCGAGTATTGCCTCGGTGAGGCGCACGGCCGCAACGGTCGCCGCAACGTCGTGCATGCGTACGATTCGCGCACCTTGAAGAATACACGCTACGGCGGCGGCGAGGCTGCCTTCAAGTCGATGTCCTTGTTCTTTGTCGAGCGTCTCGCCTATGAAATCCTTGTTGGAAACAGCAACTAGAAGAGGAAGACCAATCGCGGCGATTTCGCCGAGTCGACGTATTAACTCGAGCGAATGACGAGTGTTCTTGTTCAGGTCGTGACCAGGATCGATGATGATGCGCTCGACAGGAACCCCGCAACGGACCGCGAATTCCACTCTGTCTCGCAGAAAATTGGCGACCTCTGACACGACGTCGACATAGCAAGGGTGAGGATGGGCGATGCGTGGCGCGGAGATGCTGTGGGTGATCACGAGACTGGCAGCGCTATCGGCGACGACCCTTGCCATCGCCACATCACGCAAGCCGCTCGTGTCATTGATCACATGGGCGCCTGCCTCGATACTTCGGCGGGCAACCTCCGGTCGGAAGGTATCGACCGAAATGACGGTTCCAGCCTGGCCGCGCAGCGCCTCGACCACAGGAACAACCCTCTCGATTTCCTGCTCGACGCTCACCTCCGGCCCCGGGGCGAACGGGACTCCGCCGATATCGACCCAATCGGCTCCATCGGCAATGGCCGCATACGCCGCCGCAATGGCCTTATCGAGGCCAAAGGTTCTGCCTTTGTCGTAGAACGAGTCTGGCGTTCGGTTGACGATGGCCATTACTGCAACCTGACGGGAAAAATCGAAGGTGCGACCTCCAAGAGTCCGCTGCGGCCGAATCACAGTGGGCAAACAGATGCTGGTCAGGTGCGATGCAGTGTCCAAATCGATCCCTTAACGTCATACTTTGAGCTCCGAGCCTCTATGCATCGCGATCTGGTCACTTGGTCGCCGCGATTCTCCGCTCGAATTCGACTTCCTCGCGCAATCCTTCGAGATCGCGGTGGACGACAGCCACGGCCAGCGTCCTGTCGCCGCGTCGGTAGGTTACCTTGCAGTCCCGCGCATCCAGCTTTCCGTCGATCTCTACCTTGTCGAATCGTTCGGCGTGACCGACATAAGCCAGACCGAAATCGTATTGTTCGGTCCAGAAGAAAGGCACCGCGTCGAAACGCTCTCGCATTCCGAGCATGTTGCGCGCGGCGGTCTGGCCCTGGCGTTGCGCGACCACCCAGTGTTCGACGCGAATATGCTCGCCGCTTAGCAAGTCCGGCCAGCGCGCGATGTCGCCGGCCGCGAAGATCCCCGGGGTGCTGGTTTCGAGATACTCGTCGACGCTGACGCCGCGATCGATCGCGAGGCCGCCCTGCTGCGCCAGCGCCACATTCGGGCGGACGCCAATGCCGATCACGACGAGGTCGGCAGCCAGCCGTGCGCCGCCCTGCAGGGTCACGCCGGTCGCGTCGATCGACGCCGGCTTCGTACCGAGGTGAAATCTCACGCCGTGCTCCTCGTGCAGTCCGCGGATGAAGCTGCCGACCTCGGGGCCGAGGATCTTTTCCATCGGAATGGCTTCGGGCCCGATCACCTGCACATCGAGCGCGCGCGCACGCAGCGACGCGGCGACCTCGAGTCCGATGAAGCTCGCACCGATCACGACCGCGCGCTTCGCGGTCTTCGCGCCGTCGATCAACGCGTCGCAATCGCGTGCGGTGCGCAGGTAATGCACATGCGGCAGGTCGGCGCCGGGCAATTCGAGCCGCACCGGGTCGGCGCCGGTCGCGAGGAGCAGCATGTCGTAGCCATGCCGACTGCCGCCCTCGAGCTCGACCTGCCTGGCGACAGTGTCGATGCGGGCGACGCGCGCGTTGAGCCTCAGGTCGATGTGGCGCTGCCGGTAGAATTCCGCCGAGCGCGGCGGCTCGACTTCGGCGGCACCGGTGCCCGCGAGCGTCCCTTTCGAGAGATTCGGCCGGTCATACGGCGGCGACGCATCGGCGCTCAGCATCGTGATGCCACCCGCATAGCCTTGCTCGCGCAGCATTTCGGCCGCAGCATTGCCGGCGCCCCCGCCGCCGACTATGACGATCGATTTCGGTGCGCCCGGCGCGGCCGGTGTAGTACGCCGCGCACGCTCCAGCTTTTCGCGCACATAGGCGATGCCGTCGCGCTGCTCGACCCTCCAGCAAGCGATCGGGTCCAACGCCGGCGCTCGCAGCACTTCGCCGCTGCGCAGGCTGAAACATGCGTGATGCCACGGGCAGCGAACGGTGTCGCCGATCAGCAGCCCGCCGGCGAGCGGCCCGCCGTAGTGCGTGCAGGTTGCACCGACGGCGAACAGGTCATCTCCGCGCCGCGCCAGAATCGCCGCTTCACCGTGCGCGTGGCCGAGCAGCATCGCGTCCTCGGGAACCGCCGAGAGTGCAACGCCCTTGGTGAGATCCGGTCCGTCGAGTTTGGTCTTGTCTTCGCTCATTCTCGCTCTCCTTGAGAGTCATGCCGGTCGGGATGCTGCTCATGTCGCCGCGCGTATGTCGGCAAGTTGGACTGCTCCAGATATCCTCAGGTACAAAAGCGTCTTGCGTCTTGCCTTGCAATGATGGACGTGGTCGCTGCACAGCGCTGTTTTGGCCCCCTTCGATACCTATGCCGTACGTGCACCATTTCGTAACGAGCCACCCCGAGCCGGCGATCATGCATTACCTCGATGATCGAAAGAGTAATGGTAGCTTGCCTCCTTCAGCACTGGTGCTTAGCCAGATATTCACCGCGTACATCACGACGACGGCGTATGAGGCGCTCGCGAAGCAGCCGCCAAAGGACGCGGTCACCATGTATCCGCGCGCGGAGATGCTCGAGAGCGTGCTGCTCGCTGGCATGGCGCGCGGCATCGCGCTGCGGGAATCTAATCGCGGCCAAGATCGAGTCCGCATCCTCCGACCTAGCGGCTGCAGTCAGGAGCCTGCGCTCCAACGATAGGTTCACCCATCAACGGTATCCGACGCCCATCACATAATCGCGCAGCAACGATTCCTCATCCTGAACTTCCTGCAGAAGAACCTGGAGCGCATCTCGCGCATTGAGCACTCCGACGGGCCGGGCCTCTTGGTCTGTGATCGGAACATTCTTCAATCCACGCTCTTTCATTCTTGACCAGACGTCTTGCAGCCGGTCGCCAGGCTGGCAGAGCACGACGTTGCGTGTCATCACCAATGAAGTCGCCATTGCGCAAGCGGCTTCCTGACAATCGCTGATCTGGCTGATGACATCCGTCTTCGTGATGACTCCCGCCAGAGCACCTTCAGGTCCGCATACAACAACAACGAGATCGGTACCGGCGCGAAGGAGCTTCGCCGCTTGGATGAGCGGAGCGTGCTCTGCGACCGTAACCAGCCTCGCGCGCGCTGCTGGCAACAGTGTCTCGACGAACACCCCGTCTCCCCCATAGAGCGTCGGTTTCACAGGCCTCGTTCGGGCGACCATGATGTTTTCCGTGGCGTTGATAGCGACCGTCGACCTGGTGCGTGGAGCAGTGCCGCCTGCATTCGGACCGCGCTCGTTTCGAAAAGAGATCGCGATGGGGTCGCGTGCAGAAAACGTCTCGCGGAGCGCTTCATCGAGAGATCATCGATGTGCAGAAGTGGAAAGAGGTCTGCTCCTGTTTCGGCATTGCCTGGACATCCGCGAGGGAAACTTATGAGGTTGCTCGATCAACCCGTCGAGGCGCAACGGGGAGTGCGAAGCGGTCGGCCACACCGGCACCGAGCGAGCCTTGTGACGCCATCAACGTAGACCCACCGCGCCCGCACTCAGTTCCAACGTGAGTCCGACCAGCCGACCAGCCCCCGACCATCGAGCATTCGGATCGCTCACGGACGGCAGTCGTGCCGCGTCCAGCGATGCAAAGTCTCGTACCGCTTCGAAGCTCGTCGACAAGCTCTGCGACATTGGTCGAACCTCGTGTACATCCGCCCGCCCACGCCATCGTACTCAGTATCGACGAGAAGAGCCGATCGCGAGAAAACCGGGCACTCAGTGATAGGATCATCGGCCGTTGTATCCAACGATTGCGCTGCCGCGGCCGGCGTTCCCATCTCACAGGCGAGATAGTGATGGCTGCGATCGGGTCGACCGAGGCTGAATCGAACGCGCCGACGCGGTTCAGCGCACGCTCGTGACTCTACGGGTTTTCATGAGCAGCGATCAGTCGGGAAGCCCGGATGCCGCGGGCTACCGTGGATTCTACTTTCGACCTGCTGAGCTACCGATTCAAAATGAACACTCGCCCGCGTGGCGATCCAACCATCGACGACAGTGTGGACGCTGCAATCAAGTGCGCGCTCGAGGAAACAGTGTTGTTCCGAACGCGATACTACTCGAACCGAAAACAACACCCACGTAGGAAAGGAACGCGTCCCGGCGCCGCGTGTCCCAATTGGCATCGGAGCGATCCCAACAAAACCTAAACTTTGGAGTGTGGGCGTCTATGACAGGAGGATTCCGCATGGCTTTCAGGGATGTACTGGTCCATATCGATGGCAGCCCCGCCAGTGCGGCCCGATTGCGTCTCGCCTTCGAGATTGCCAAACGGCAGGCTGCTCATGTGGTCGGGATCTACTGTGTCGCGCCTTTGCAGACCGCACTTTTTTCGCCGTGGGGCGACCCCGGTTACTCCGACTTCATCTCAGTACAAAAGATACAGGTGCAATACCACACCACAGCACTCGCCGTTGTCGGCAAAATGGAATCGGCTTTCCGCGCTGAGGCGGATCGCGTCGGTATCAGCAGTGAATGGCGCGCGATCGAGGGCGCGGGGGCTGCTCCCCTGATCGAGCACGCTCGCTACGCCGATCTCGCGGTGATCGGACAGGTTGATCCTGCATACTCGACTTTTGGCAGCGTCACTCCGGAGGAAATCGTGCTGTCCTCCGGCCGGCCGACACTGATCGTGCCCCACTCCGGTCGATTCGAACAGTTTGGCAGGCGCACGCTCGTAGCGTGGAATGCGAGCCGAGAGGCCGCGCGCGCAGTGGGTGACGCGCTGCCGCTGCTCGTCGACGCGGAAGCGGTCACCGTGCTGTCGATCAATCCCGGGCCGAGCATCAGCGGTAAGGAGCCGGGCATCGAACTCGCGCATCATCTGGCGCGTCACGGCATCCAGGCGGAAGGCGCTCCGATCGTCGCCAAGGGCAGCGCGGTGGGCGAAGTGCTGCTGGCGCGCGCGGGCGATTTTGGGGCCGACCTCATCGTCATGGGCGCGTACGGACATTCGCGTTCGCGCGAGCTGCTGTTGGGCGGCGCCACCCGTCATGTCCTACAGCACATGACTGTGCCCGTGTTGATGGCGCATTGAAGGAGCCGCTATCGGCACCGGGTTCGGCAGTGAACGCGTTGCTGCCGCGAGATCGTCAGGGCTCGCCGCTAAGAATTCTGATGAACCGAGTTATCGAACCAATAGGAGGGACACATGTTCAAGCATCTTCTGCTGCCGACAGATGGTTCGCAACTATCCGAAGCCGCGATTCAAAAAGGCATTCAGTTCGCCCAGAGCATCGGCGCCAGAGTAACGGGCTTTTTCGCGATCCCCGAATTCCGTGTTTTTACCTACCGGACGGAGATGCTGGAGGATACAAGGGAGGAGTTTGCAAAGAATTCCAGAGCCGAGGCCGAGGCATACCTCGCGGTGATCGAGAAGGCGGCCAAGCAAGCAGGCGTGACATGTGACACTGCTTCTGCAACAAGCGACCAGCCGTATCAGGCGATCATCAAAACCGCCGAGGAAAAAGGATGTGATCTCATTATGATGGCCTCCCACGGCAGAAGAGGCGTGCAAGGTCTATTAGTCGGCAGCGAAACTCAGAAAGTGTTGACCCATAGCCGGACACCCGTGCTGGTGTACCGTTAAGCGCAGCAGATCGAATGAGCCATGACAACTGAGCGTCAGACGGAACATCCAGCATCGAGGCATGTGGTTCAACTCTGCCTCAGGCAGCGGACAATCCAAGGCCCGGTGGCTTAAGTCCGCTATACGGTGCACGTTCCGACGCGCGATGGACGTCGTCAGATTTGCAAGCTGGGTGGCGTGAAGACGATCAGCAGCGAAGCCCATGTACGATGATGATGCACCAGCCCTCGCGTGAAGGATGTCCGACCGGGGATGTCCATGACCCAGCGGATAGTGCGCGACCAGACGCTAGCGAAATAGAAATTTGCCATGCACAGGCTTTCCATAGTCGGGCCTGCAAACGGTTGTCGCGATTCTATCCTTAGTGAAATAACCGGCCGTGGTCTCCCCGAGCGATCAGGCCTCTCGGATACTCGAACGAGGTGCTGAGCGCGAAGGACCGCTCGGGCACGTGAGTGCGAACGACTGCTAGAGCACGTATGAGAGGATTGCGCCGGCCGAGAAGTATTCGGCGTCGATCGGCTCGTCGATCCGTAGCGAGAGTCAACTCATGACAGTGGAGGAACAGGAGAAGCAGCGTGAATCAGGCGCTTTGCCAGGAGGCTACCGCCCAGGGCGCAGAAGTAAAGATAGCCCCGGCGCTCGCCGAAGCGCTCGACGATGCGTTCGAGCGACGCGCGCGGGCCGAGCCGCATCAGTGCCCTGAGCCCGCGCACCGCACCGACGTCGCCCGGCGGGAATACGTCGAGGCGCCCGAAGCCACGCAATAGCACCAAGCTCGCGCTCCAGGGGCCGATGTTGGGTAACTCCGCCAACGTCTTGAGCGCGTCGTTCGTGCTCAGGCCCGAGATTTTTTTTTCGGTGAGCTCACCGGACGCGATCGCCTTGGCGATGTAGCGTAGCGATTCGGCTTTGCGAAAGCTCAAACCGCATTTGCGCAGCGCATCGAGGCGAGCCTCGGCGATGGCAGAGGCTGTCGGGAACGCATGAAAGCGGAGGCCGCCGTGCTCAAGGTGCTCTCCGAAGCGCTCAACCAGCCGTGCGACGATGGCCGCGCCGGCATCCAGGCTTAGCTGTTGGAACGGCATCACGTTGGCGAACGTCTCGAACAACTCGGCGAACCGCGGCGGCCGCATACCGCGCAGCGCGAGCGCGGTGGGCCGAAGCTTGTATTCGGCCTCCGCAAGACGTTGCAGCGGTCGCGGGTCGACATCGAGACCGAGCATTGTCCGAATCCTCTGCCCAACCTGTTGAACCGTCGTGATGGAAAGATTGCCCCAACGTAGAGAGAACTGAACGTCGGGCTCATCGATCTTTCCGCGGTTAGCCACCTCGATCAGCACGAGACCGTCCGCCGTCGCAATCACTCGCAGGTAACGGTCGTCCTTCCAGAGGTCAACGAGGTTCGTCGGCCGACGCTGCAGCACGCGCACGGTCGCCTCGAGGTGGTACGGCACACAAGTTGGCAGGCGTACGGCCTCAAACCCCTCGCTGGGGTGGATGACGAGTGCGCGCTGCACGTTGGCGGCGGCCGTCACGTGGTGCCCACTCGAGCTTGCGAAGCCGGTGATGTGCTCGACCTGAGTTTCAGGGGCTATCACCGCAGTCGCGACGAGCGCGTGCTGGCAACGCCTGGATAAGGTGGCGCACATCAGCCCGACCCTTGCGCCGCCGTTAGCGCGCGAAGCTGCGCGACCCTCTTGCGGCGCGACGAGCACATGCGGGCCTCGAAATCGTTGGTCAACCTGCAGCCTGGAAGCGCCGACCGCCGGTCAGTTCGAAGCGTTCGCGTTCGCGCAGCATCGCTGCAACAACTTCGCGCGCATCGTGCTTCAGCCTGTTGCTGCCTTCGTCTGCGAACGCGAATCGATCGACCGCCGCTATCGCGCCGTCCGCGAAGTTGCCATGCGCAATCCAGCGGGCCGCTGGATTCGCATAGAGGTTCTGGATGCCCATCTCTGTCGCTCGGTTTGTGCATCGTTCAATATATCACAACGTGATACAACTGAACGTGGCGACGCTGCACTGAGTCGTAGGAATGCTGCGGATATCGCAGTGATTCCGAACTTTCGCCATGCGCGCCTCCCTTCAAATGAACAGAAAAGCATCGCTCGGTTGTGGTTGCTACCCGAGTAGTCCGGCGGTATAGATTGTACCCAGCTCGATTTCCCGCGAGCCCTCATGCATCGAGGCGTTCGCGGAATTCGGGGACGTCTTCATGAAACATCACGGCTAGCCCAGCACGCCTCACGAGGTTTGTGCTCGCTCAGAAGCGGCGCGAGCGGACATCGCAGTGTAGGCCGCGATGCACGATACTGTTTCATACTCCAACGAAACGGATAAAGGATGGCTATGGAAAATCTGGAACGCATGGCGATCTTTGTGCGGGTGGTCGAAGCGAAAGGTTTTTCGTCCGCGTCGCGTCGGCTTGGACTATCCAAATCTCTGGTGAGCAAGCAGGTCACCCAGCTCGAGAAATCGCTCGGCGCGCGGCTTCTGAACCGCACGACGAGGAACAAGAGCCTCATCGAAGCGGGCACGGTGTTCTACGATCATTGCGCCCGCACCCTCGAAGAGCTCGAAGAGGCCAAGCTCGCTGTAGCACGCCTGCATTCGCAGCCGCGCGGCGTCCTTAAGCTCAGTGCCTCGGTGGCCTTCGGCACGTTGCATATCGCGCCGGCTTTGCCCGAATTTCTAGCCCGCTATCCGGAAGTCAGCATCGACATGATCATCACCGATCGCTTCGTCGACCTTGCGGAGGAAGGCTACGATCTGGCCATACGGATTGCGAAAGATCCAGGGCAGAATCTAGTGGCGCGCAAGCTCGCCGGGGTGAACCGGAAGCTATGCGCAACCCCGGAATATTTCGCCCGTCGCGGCGTGCCTCGTACGCCTGACGATCTGGTGGAGCACAACTGCCTGACTTACACATACTTCAATCCGCAAGACCCCTGGCGCTTCCAGGGTCCGTCTGGAGACATCTCGGTGCGTGCATCGGGCAATTTGCGGCTCAACGACGACGAGGCGCTTTCGCAAGCGGTATTGGGCGGACTCGGTGTGGCGCTGCTGCCGACTTTCATCATCGGCCAGGAGTTGCAAAACGGAAGGCTGCAGTCGGTGCTTTCCGAATATGTCGCTATGGAGCGCGAGATCTACACCGTGTACCTCCGCAACCGGCACCTGTCCGCCAAGGTGAGGGCCTTCATCGACTTTCTAGTAGACCGGTTCGGGCCGGAGCCGTATTGGGACCGCACCTGATGACGATTCAAAAAAAGCAGATCGGCAGCGCCTGTGGAACGCGAAAGGCAGCGAACCCGTCGCAGCCACCGTTACATTGCACCGAAACATTACATCGAAGCGTCGGCACATTGACGCTGACGGCTACTCGCCGCGAGTAAACAAAAAATTGTTCTCGGCGTGCGGCACGTGGCACGTAAAACAGGCAGCGCCCCCATCCTTCACGACAGGCATCTTCGCATCCCCGCCCTTGAAAGCCTGGAATCCCCAACCGCCGGTTTGCTTGAAGCGCTTTTGATCGCGCAGCATCACCGCAACGACTTTGCGTGCGTCCTGCTTCAAGGTGTTGTTGCCTTCGTCTTTGGAGGCGAATCGATCGACCACGAAGATCGCGCCGTCGGCGAAGCTGCCGGAGCGCAGTCCTGCGCGCGCCGCCGGGTTCGCATGACGTTTTGAATGCCGATCTCACCTTCGGGCGTGTGGCCCTGCAGGTTGACGGTGCTGTGGTGGTGGTACCAGTCGCGGTAACCGGCGGGAAACGCGATGGAACCCTCGTCCTCAGCCAGCGTCGATAAAGAGACCGTGGCAAGCACGACAATGGACGCCCAGAGGGGCTTGCTGTTCATTTACGTTCTCCTCGTTATGATGCTGACTAAGGGCGCACGAGACCGGTGCAGCAGCAATTCGGCATACGAGCCGAATAATAGGCCATTAGAACGCAATCGACTCGATCATGGCCTGGCACAATGCTATTTCCTCCGACGCACCAATCGGCCTGGTGCCGGTGAGGCGCGTGGCGACGATGGAAGATCGTGCAGCGGGGTGACTTCCGCGAAACGACGCAAACGGCATATGCGTCCTTACGAGTTAGTCAGGGATCAGGTCGTCAGGCATTCTTACTTCAGACTAACTCGGCCTACTGAGGCTGCAACGCAGTCAACTCCGCCATACCGAATTCGCCTTGAAACGACTGCAGCTCGATACGATGAAGGCGAGCCAATTGCTCTAAGCATCGCTCGCCTTTTTTCGTCAGCCTGATTTCCACCTGGCGCCTGTCGCTGCTGCCGATACTGCGTGCGACAAAACCGATTGCCTCGCACCTCGAAATCAACGACACGACCCCGTGATGCTGCGCCTGCAGGCGCTCGGCGAGCTCGCCTACGGTCGCCCATCCCCGGCCGGGAAAGCCCTTGATCTGCAACATCAGCAAGTACTGCAGCGAAGTTATTCCTTGCCTGCGCGTGACGTCTTCGCTGAAGCGAAGGAAACGACGCAGCTGGTAGCGAAAATTAGCAAGCCGTTCGAAATCGGCTTTCGACATTTTGCGGATGGGCACCGACGCTGTTGGTTTTGTCATAAATAACATATATCACAGTTTGATATAATAATGGGAACCGACGCAAACAGGCGCGGCGCATACATTAACGCATTAGCGTTTGCGAAGCTCTTGAAAAGATACTTGCCCGCTTAGGCCGCAGGTTCCATTTGCTACGAAACGGCCAGCGCCGCGAGAGCCGATAAACGAACAAGACTGATCAGACTAAGAGGACCGCTCGCCATGGCACAAGACATGTACCCGCACGCTTCGAAAGAATTGGCGGAAAAACGAAGAGAGCTCGCGCCGGAGATCTATGGCGCGTTTCGCGCGTTCAGCCAGCGCGTCTTTGCCGATGGGGCGTTGTCGTCGAAAACCAAGCAGCTCATTGCGGTTGCGGTGGCGCATGTCACTCAGTGTCCTTATTGCATCCGCGGCCACACCGAGCTCGCATTGCAAAAGGGTGCGACGGAACAAGAGATCATGGAAGCGATTTGGGTTGCGTCCGAGATGCGGGCAGGCGGGGCCTACGCGCATTCAATAATCGCGATCGATGCGATGCATCAAGCGCATGCTAAACCAAGCGCCTGAGCGTGCGCGTCTCTCGCACGGTCACGCCCGCGGGTTCGAGTGATGAACGAAATGCGGCTGCTCTCTTTTGTGTGAGCTGACTGGGGCGCGAAGAACACCTGCCGCTGATGGAGACATTCATTATAAGGACATCGCTATGGCCATTCCGGACGACATCAGACAATGGAGAACAGCTCAGCGAGCGGAGCTCATCACGCGCCGCATGGCCACGACATAGGCTCAGCGCCATGAATGGAGCCAGACGATCACGCGGCTGTTGGTGGAAGGCTTCCCGGTTCTGCAGTGGACGACGATCGGCTTTTACTGGCCCTATCGAGGCGAGTTCGATCCGCGGTTCGCGATACGGCACTTCAGACAGTGCGGCGCCAGAGCCGCGCTTCCGGTGGTGCTGCAGAAGAATGAGCCGTTGCAATTTCGTGAGTGGTGGCCGGGAGTAGCGACGACGAACGGAGTGTTCAATTTACCGGTTCCGGTTGGAACCCCGGTCGTCGCGCCCGGGGCACTATTGATGCCGCCGGTTGGATTCGATGCACAGGGTTACAGATTGGGCTACGGCGGCGGCTACTTCGACCGAACGCTCGCGCTCATGGCGTCGCAGCCGCTCAAGATTGGGGTGGCATTTGAATTATCGAGGATACCAACTATTCATCCGCGGCCTCACGACGTGCCCATGGATTTCATCGTGACGCAAGCCGGCGTGCATTACGTGAATGACGGCCGGCTCGAGCTCCAACGTGATTCGCGCCAGGTCCTCGAGCTTGCCGGCGCAATCATCGAGGGCCGCGATCACGACGCGTGCGAGAGGAATGCCTCCGTCGACATAGACCTCGCAAATAGTAATTGCCGCGTACCGCGTGAGTATGCTTCTCCGCCGTGTTACGCCCACGAGCTTGACCCTGCATATTGGGACTGCGCAGATTCCGATTCGCTCGCGTCGACAACCTCGCTGATAGACAAAACGATCTCCGGCAAAACCGAAGGGTGAGCGTGTAATCAAAGCTGGCGCCAGGCTCACGTCTTCGCCGCGTGGCGCGCAATTTGTCCTTTGGCTGCGGCGACCACGTGAGCGGGCTCGAACCCGAAGTGCTGTGCGACGACCTTCATCGGCGCAGACAATCCGAAGGTGTGCAGGCCGAGGATGGTTCCGTCGAAACCGGTATAGCGTTCCCAACCGAAGGTGGACGCCTCTTCGACGGCGACGCGCGCCGATACTTCCGGCGGCAGCACGCTGTCGCGGTATTCCCGCGTCTGATTCTCGAACAACTCCCACGAAGGCATGCTGACGACGCGCGCGTCGATGCCTTCCGCCTGCAATTGCTCATGAGCGCTCACGCAGAGCGAAACTTCGCTGCCTGTCGCCAACAGCAGCACATCGGGCCGGTGGTCCGGAGCATCGGCAAGCACGTAAGCGCCGCGCGAAACACCGCTCGCCGCTGCATACTTGGTGCGGTCCAAGGTCGGCACTGCCTGCCGCGTCAACACCAGGCTGACAGGACGATCCTTGGTCTGCATGATGACGCGCCAGGCCTCGATCACTTCGTTCGCGTCCGCCGGACGCAGCACGATCATGCCGGGCATCGCGCGAAATGACGCAAGCTGCTCGATGGGTTGGTGTGTCGGTCCGTCCTCGCCCATGCTGATCGAGTCGTGGGTCCAAATATAGATCACCGGAAGCGCCATCATCGCGCTGAGCCTGATCGCACCGCGACAGTAGTCGGTGAAGATCAGAAAGCTGGCGGCAAACGGGCGCAGCTTCGACAGGCTCAGTCCGCTCGCGATGGCGCACATCGCATGCTCGCGAATGCCGAAGTGGAAATTGCGCCCGCGGTAGTCGCCGCCCGCGCCCGGCGCCTGAAACTCGCCGGCGAATTCGAAGGTCAAGTGCGTTTTGGTCGACGGCGCCAGGTCTGCGGCGCCGCCGAGCAGCCACGGCATCTTCTCGGCGATGGCGTTCAGCACTTTGGACGAAGAGTCCCGCGTTGCGATGCCTTTCGCATCGGTTGGGAAAGTCGGCAGAGCACTGCCCCATCTTTCCGGCACATCGCGCCGCTGCATGCAGCCGAGCTGATCGGCGAGATCCGGGTATTGTTTGCGATACGCCGCAAACGACTTCTCCCATGCCGTGCGAAGCGTTGCACCGCGACTGCCCGACTGCGCCCTGAAGTGCGCCTGGACGCCGTCCGGCACATAGAACTGCGCATCAGGATTCCAGCCGTAAAATTCTTTCGCCAGCCGCACCTCTTCCAGACCCAGCGCCTCGCCGTGTGCCGCTCGTGTGTCCTGCTTGTGAGGGGCGCCATAGCCGATGTGACTCTGAACGATGATCAAAGTCGGGCGATCGTCGACGTGCAGAAACCTCTCGTAGCTGCGAGTCAGCATCTCCAGGTCATTCGCATCGCCGATGCGAATGACGTTCCAGCCGTAACTGAGAAAGCGCGCCGCCACATCTTCGCTGAAAGCAATGCGTGTGGAACCCTCGATGGTGATGCGGTTGTCGTCGTAGATCCAGCAGAGATTGGCAAGCTTGAGATGACCCGCAAGCGACGCGGCTTCGCTGCTGATTCCTTCCATCATGTCACCGTCGCCGCACAACGCATACACGTTGTAGTCGAATAGATCGTAGCCGGGCCGGTTATACGTTGACGCCAGCCAGCGTTGCGCGATCGCCATGCCGACGCTCGTTGCAACGCCTTGTCCGAGCGGCCCGGTGGTCGTCTCCACGCCGGAGGTCCAGCCATATTCAGGATGCCCTGTGCACCGGCTGCCGGCTTGGCGAAAGTTTTTGATATCGTCCAGCGTCACCGCGAGCCGGTCGAGACGCTCGTAGGTTGAGCTCGCCGCCTTGACACCGCAGAGATAGAGCAGACTGTAGAGCAACGCCGAGGCGTGCCCGACCGAAAGGACGAAGCGGTCGCGGTTCAGCCAGTTGGGATCGTCCGGATCGTAGCGCAAGAAGCGCTGCCACAAGCAGTACACGGTGGGCGCAGCGTCCATCGGCGTTCCCGGATGGCCGGAGCGCGCCTTCTGCACGGCATCGATGGATAACGTGCGCAGCGTATCGATGCAAAGTTGGTCAAGCTGAGATACGTCGATCATGATCTCACTCCAGTCTCGAAGGCTGCCGCTGGAGCGTCACGCATGCTGTTCTCGACTCAGCGGCGGCTTGAAGTCGAACATGCTGGTCAAATAAGAGTGGCGGTGATCGAACGGCAAAAGATAAAGCGGCCTGGTATAGCCAATTTCGATGGCTACCTCGCTTTGAACCGGCGGTAGCGCCGGATGAGTGTGTTCGTCGAGCTGTCATGGTCGAGTGGGTCAACAGCAGCAGCCGCAGCGTCTCGTCCATGACACGGTTCTTCGAGTAATCGAGGTAAAGACCGGCGGCTTCAGCCGTGAAGCGCTCGCCGCGCCGGGGATCGTCCGCGAACAATTGCCGCAAATGCAGATTGCAGATGGTGTGGTAATGTTGTTCGAGCGCCTTCCAAGCCGGGCGCTGCGTCAGCGGTTACCGATGCGGTAACGAAGTCGCGGGCATCGGCACGCTGCTCATGCCGGCGTCGCCTTCGCGAGCGCGGCGCTTTTCGATGCGATGCAGTCCATCAGGTCCTTCCACGATTTCTCGAAAGTCTGTGTGCCCTCGCGCTGAAGCTGCGTGGCGATCGCCGCATCGTCGATTCCCGCTTCCTTGAATTCGGCGAGCACCTTTTCGGCATCGCCGCCATCGGCGGGCAACATGCGCTTCACCTCGCCGTGATCGGCGAAAGCGTGCAGCGTCTTTTCGGGCATGGTGTTGATGGTGTCCGGAGCGGCCAGCGCCTCGATGTACAGAATGTCCGAGGCTGCAGGATCTTTGGTGCCGGTGCTCGCCCAGAGCAACCGTTGCACTCTGGCTCCCGAACCGGCGAGTTTCTGCCAGCGCGGTGCGGCGAGCACATCGCGGTACGCTTTGTACGTACGCATGCCGATGGCAATGCCGAGACGGTTGCGCAGCTTGTCCGAAACGTGGTCCTTTACGGCAACATCCCAGCGGCTGACGAAAAGCGATGCCACCGAATCCACCTTCGGATCGAGGCCGGCGGCAATGCGCCGCTCGATCCCGCGCATATACGCCTCGGCCGATGCAATGTACTGCTCGCACGAGAACAGCAAGGTGACATTGATCGGCACACCTGCAAAGATCGCCTCCTCGATTGCAGGAACGCCGGCGTGAGTACCGGGAATCTTGATGAAAAGATTCGGGCGTTTGCCTCGCGCGTGAAGTTGCACCGCTTCTTTGATCGTGCTGGCCGTGTCGTTCGCCAGCAAAGGAGACACCTCCAGCGACACCCATCCGTCAATGCCGTCGGTGGCGTCGTGGATCGGGCGGAATAGATCCGCAGCCTGGGTCAAATCCTCCAATGCCAATTCCAAAAACAGATCTTCGCCGGACTTGCCGGCAGCGGCTTTCCGGCGGATGGCCTCGTCGTAGAATCCGGAATTCTTGATGGCTTGATCGAATATCGTCGGATTCGAAGTGAGTCCGCTCAACGAAAACTCGCTGATGTAGCGGCTGAGTGTGCCGCTGGTCAGAAGCCCGCGCGTGATGTTGTCGAGCCAGAGGCGCTGGCCGAGATCGTGCAGTTGTTGTGTAGGTTTCATGTGGTTTCCTGTTGTCCTTGCGAGGCGGGGTCGCGCCAGCGGCCAGCGCCTGGGATGATTTTCTCCGTTGTGGGCGGTCCCCAGGTATTCGGCTCGTCCTCAACGAGCGGCGTGACGTTTCCCCGATGATCGGCATATAGAGGCGACCGCGGCGAGTCAACGCCTGGAGCGTAGGCCATATGGTCACCGTATTGCCTCCACAGCACAGACGACCACCGAGCGCACTGAAGTGTTCATGCAGCGAGGTGCTGAAGATAGCAGCGCCAGGATCGTCGATGGCAGCGCGCTTGAGCCGCAGAATCCTCTTCAATCGCATATCACCGCGCGTTGTCGTTAGCTATATCAAAATCGACTGTGCGCCGGCCGATAAGTTCAGGCTAGTTGGCGAGCATCGCTTTCTCGCAGCGAGCGGTAAGACGATTGAAAGTAATGACTCGTTGAACCTGTGCAACACGCAATCGGCGAGCATCG